>CAYJGG010000017.1:0-35122 GCA_964369915.1 uncultured Oscillospiraceae bacterium
ATAGCTTATTCCTTTTTAAATCAATATTCCATTTTTATATTTCGATATCTAAAGATATTGGGCAATGGTCGCTCCCTAGTATTTCAGAATGTATTTTTGCCTCTTTAATATTTTGCCTTAGTTTTTCACTCACAACAAAATAATCTATTCTCCATCCAACATTTTTGCTTCTTGCAGAAAAACGATAACTCCACCAACTATAAGCATTTTCTAAATCAGGATATAAGTGTCTAAATGTGTCAACATTTCCACTTTCTAGTAATTTTGTAAACTTTTCTCTTTCTTCATCTGAAAAACCTGGGTTTTGTCTATTAGTTTTTGGATTTTTTAAGTCTATCTCTTTATGAGCAACATTTAAATCACCACAAAACACAACTGGTTTTTCTAAAGATAGTTTTTTAATATATTCTCTCATTTTATCTTCAAAATCCATTCTATATTCAAGGCGAGCTAATTTTTCTTTGCTATTTGGCACATAAGAATTAATTAAATAAAATTTTTCAAATTCTAAAGTTAAAATTCTGCCTTCATCATCTATATAATTATCCATCCCATAAAAAACATTTACAGGCTCGTGTTTTGAAAATATAGCAGTTCCAGAATATCCTTTTTTAACCGCTGAATGCCAATATTGTTTATATCCTGGCAAATCTAAGCTAATTTGCTCTGGCTGAAGTTTTGTTTCTTGTAGTGAAAAAAAGTCTGCATTAGTTTCATTAAAAAAATCTAAAAAGCCTTTAGTTACACAAGCACGAAGTCCGTTCACATTCCATGAATAAAATTTATACTGCATATTATAATTCCTACCTTTATCTATATATCATTGTTTTATATCTTAAATTAATATAAATAAATTTTATCACAAATGCAAGCATATATCAATATATATTGACACCGCACTTTAAATACTGTATACTATTAGTTAGTCAAAGTAAACATATTGCTATAAATTTTAATATAGAAAGGATTATCACTTTTATGAAAATTTTAGAATCATCTGAAATGTATTTAGAAACTATTTTAATGTTAAGAGAGCAAAATGGTAAAGTTAAATCAATAGATGTGGCAAATGAATTAAATTACACTAAAGCAAGCGTTAGTGTTGCAATGAAACAGCTTCGTGAAAATGAATATGTTAGGTTTGAAGGAGATAATTCAATCACCCTTCTTCCTAAAGGTGAAGAGATAGCAAAAGCTGTTTTTGAAAAACATCAAGTGTTAACTAAAGCTTTAATAAAATTAGGTGTTGATCCTGTTATCGCTTCAAAAGATGCTTGCAAAATGGAGCATGTAGTTTCTGAAGAAACACTTATAGCAATTAAAAAATTTAATGATAATTAATACTATTTTTAAAAAACGGATATTTTATCCGTTTTTTTTATTTTATTTTTAGAAAATTAAATATATAAATATTGAATTTTCACAATTAAACGATTATAATAAAATTAAGAATAACAATAGAAAGGATTAATAATAATATGTCTTTTTGTTTGAAAAATTTAAAATCAAAGGATTCTCCTTTTTCTTTAGTCTTATCTTTAGCAGATAATCTTCCTGTTAGCTATGCAGATGATAATTTTTATAACTTTATTGAGTACTCAAAAGAAGATTTTAAAACTGATTTAGATAATCAATTTTTATTTTTAATTCACCAGTTTGATATCGTTCATTTAAAAGAAGTTTTATTTTCAAAAGATTCTTTTGATGGACAAGAAGTTAATATCCACTGCACTTTAACAACAAAAAACAATAATAGTAAATTTGTTCATTTGTCAATTAAATATGGCTTAAATGAAGAAAATAATATTATTTTAAAAACAACTGTTTATGATATTTCTGACACTGTTATGTCTTATAATATGCCTTCAATATTTAATAATTACTATAACTTTTTAGATAAATTAACAGATAGTTACTATTTTAATATTGATTTATTAAACGAAACTTTCACCTCTAGTGAAAAATTTGCAAATTTAATTTCTATGCCTAAAACAACTTTTTTATTTCCAGATGATTTTATAAATAAAAATATGATTACTAAAGAAGATATAACTCATATTTTTAATAATGAAAACAAACCTGATACTGTATATTACGGTGAGTTTAGATTAAAAACTAGTTTGGAAGAAAAGGTTTTTTTAATGCGTTATAAAGTGGTTTACTGTGAGGAAACTCCAAATCATATTTTAGGTAAACTAACAGATATAACAGGACAATCTTTAAATTTAAACACTATTCCAAATGAAAAGAAATTCGATAAATTAACCCTTTTATATAATAAAAATATAGCTTATGATTTAATAAGAAATTCACTAACCTCTAAAACTGCAAATCAAACTTCCGCTCTTATTTTAGTGGATTTAAGAGGATTTAATTATATAAACGACACTTTAGGAAATCTTTATGGAGATGCAGTTTTATCTGAGTATGCTAAATTATTAAAAAACACTTTTCGTGAAATAGATATTATTTCAAGGATAGGTGGAGATGATTTTTTAATTTTTATGAAAGATTATAACAGCGACTCTTTGTTAATCCAAAAATTAGAAAAAATACATAATCTTTTTAGTAGTCCATATGTTGATAACAGTAGGGAAATTAAAGTTTCAGCAGATATTGGAGTTGCCATTTCTTCTAATGAATCTAGCTTAAGATCTCTTTTAAATAAATCTAGTTTGGCTCTTGAGAATTCTAAAAATGATGATGATATTTTCTATACGCTTTATAATGATAATCAAGAAGACACAGAGTTTAAAACAAATTTAAGTCCTATCAATTCATTTAAATCAAATCAAGAAAACTTCTCTGAGAATATGTCGTCTTATGTTTTTAATTTATTATATAAATCTGCAAATTTTGAGAGTGCAATTCAATCGGTTTTGCATTTAATTAATGATCATTTTAATTTTTCTTCTAGCTTTATAACTGAATTTTCAGACGACTCTCGTTTTTTAAACACTAATTATAGCTTTTCGCCTAATAATAAGACTCTCAGCCATTTATTAAAAAACACCTCTGTCACAGATTTTTTATTTATAACTGTTCCTATAATTAACTCTGGCTCTTTAATCATTGATTCACATAGCGAAACAGATGAGGGAATTATAGCTATTTTAAATGAAAACTCAGTGCGTTCACTTATCAGTTTTTCTTTAATAGATGATGGGAATACAATTGGATTTATCTCCTTTACAACAGATGAAGCAATCCGCTTTTTCACCGATGAACAATTTAATAAATTAGAATCAGCTGCTAAAGTAATTAGTGTATTTTTAGCAAAAAACAGATATAAAACGCTAAATCACAAAAACTTTTTAGATAATCTTAAATCTTAATAGTTTGTACATTATAACTGCCTTATCCTTCCTTTTTTTAACATTTCATTTAATTTTTCACACTAGTAGTGATGCAACTGTTAATACACTATTAATTTTCTTTATTTAATGTTCATATTTACCGTTTAAATACAAGCTTTTTCGCCTATTTATATTTGACGATATTTACTAAATTTAGTAAAATTAAGATGCAAAAGGTGGTGGTAGGTATGTTAAACATTGCAATCTGCGATGACAACCAAATTTTTTGCTCTGAGATAGAAACCATAATTTTAAACAACAAAGATGCAATTAATAAACAACACCTTACTATAGATATATTTTACTCTGGACAACAACTTATAAACCATTTAAACCAAAGCCATAAATATGATATTATCTTTCTTGATATTGAGATGGAGTCAATGAATGGCGTCGAAGTAGGCAAAAAAATACGAAATGATTTGAAGGACGATGATACGCAAATAATTTATGTATCCTCGAACGCTTCATATGCAATGCAATTATTCCAAAATAGACCGGCTAATTTTTTAATTAAGCCGATTAATGAAGATGCGATTATTGAGCAACTTAAAAAGTCCGTGGCATATATCGATAGAAACAATCTAGTTTTTTCTTTTTCAACTAATAAAGATTTTTATAATATAAGCTATAAGGATATTGTGTTTTTTGAGAGTAATAATAGAAAAGTTATTATTCACACTCTTTTAGAAGATTACGAAATTTATGCAAAGCTATCCGATATAATGGATGTTTTGCCGTCTTCAATTTTCTTTAAAATACATAAATCTTATATAATTAATTATAATTTTATAAAACACATTGATTATGATAGTATCACTTTAACTATTGATATGCAATTACCAATCAGTCAAAGTCATAGAAAAATGGTACGCGGTTCTCTTTTAAATTTTAGAAGGGAGTATTCAATGAATGATTGATGTCTATATCCAAATACTCACAGCTTTTTTTAGGGCACTTGTAAATATCCTGTTTATCAACACATTTTTAAAAAACCCACTAAAGCCTAGTATGAAAATTTCGATTTTAATATTAGGCTTTACGTTTTTGTCTGCAATAAATCTTATTTACTTCTCTGAATTATTCTATGCTTATTTTTTTATAAACAGTTTGTTTATCTTTTTATTTTCCTTATTCCAAAATGGAATACTGCAAACTAAATTAATATCAAGTATTGCTCTTTTAGTGTTCACTGTTTTATGCGATAGCCTTCTTTACACTGCTATTTCTTATTTTGCAAATATTAATGTGCAATATTATATTTTAAATCTTATAGTTAGTGCCACTATATTTATTGTTTCTAATATATTTAATGTCTTATTTAATAATTACCCATTAAAAACGATAAGCTTTAAAAAAACAATATTAATTATTGGCGCTCCAATAATTAGCCTTATCGTTTTTTTATTAAATTATATTTCAAACCCTAATAAAACCATAACATTTTTTATAACATTACTTTTAATTATTTTAAATATATTTGTATTCTATTTTTATAATCTCATTTTAAAATACACTAATATGGAATATGAAAATAATTTTTTAGAGCTTGCAAATGATGCATATAAATCACAAATTGATATAATCAGTAATAACAACAAGGAAACTTTACGGCTGCGACATGATATACATAATCATATTTTAGCCATGCAGCTTTTAATTAATAATCAAGATTATTATAAATTAAATGAGCATATGAATTCTATGGTAAATCAGATTGATGAAAAGCATTTATATTCTGTAAGTAAAAACACAACTCTTGATGCCCTTTTAAATTATAAATTATCTTTGATTTCTAATTTAAATACAGAAATAAAATGCAATATCACTCTTCCAAAAGAAGATTTTATGCCATTGTTTGATTTAACTATTATTTTTGGTAATTTACTTGATAATATTTATGAAGCTTTAAAAGATGCACCTATTAAAAAATTAAACATAAATATTGTTTATGAAAAAGGGATATTATATATTAATACAAAAAACACGTATCTTAATTCTCCAGTTGTAGTAGATAAAAATTTTGTAACCATAAAAACCGATAAAAATTTACACGGATTTGGCATAAAAAATATAAAAAAAGTTGTTGATAAATATAATGGCGAATACACAAGCTATATAAAAAACAATTTTTTTACAAGTGAAATTATGCTATTTCCAAAAATATAAATATCATTATAAATAAAAAGCTAAAAGAAGAAAAAATCTTCTTTTAGCTTTTTTATCTTAGATTTCAACACGTTAATACACTAAATTCAACAACTTATAGTGTATATAAGATTTTTATGCTACTATATAGATGAAAAGAAAAGGCATAAATTCTATATCACCATAAGTTATTTATATACTTTACTTACTTTGATAAAATCAAACTATTCATTAAAATTAATAACTACGCACTATAATTTTACTAATGAACTTACCAAACAACTTACTAACGATGCACTTTACATATTTAAATAAATTTAGCAAACGCTATATTATTTTAAACACCAACGTACGAATAAAATTTAACTAACAACTTTACTTTAGTTTTTAAAGAGCAATTTTTAAAAATTTAATAAGGTTAATGATAGTTTGCATTTTATAAAAGAGGTCCGCACAGTCGTGCAGGCCTCTTCTTTTTTTGTTATTTTTTCACTATTGATCGAAAGCTTTTTCCCATTCACCTTCCATTCTTAAACTAATTAATGCCGCATAAAAATATGATTCCTCTTTTTTAGTTGCAGAGGCTAATTCTTTTAAATCTTCAAGCGATAGTTTTAAGTAGTTTTCGTATAGTGCTGTCATTTTATTTTCGCTCATACTAACACCCTTTCTTTTATAATCATTTGATTATAATTATACTACTTAATTTTCAAAAAATCAACTTTAATATCCACCTTTTCTTGAAGTTCTTGAAGAACCTCTTGAATTATAGCTACTTCGAGTTGACCCGCTAGAGCTTGAGGTTTGTTTTGGCTTTGCCTTCCTAGTTACATTTTGAAATAGGAATCTATCGCTATTACCAGTTAAATTAAAGCTTCCTGATTGAATATAAGAATTTGCATCAGTGCTTTTTCTTGCAGTGTTCATTTCAGCTTTTAAAAATGAATTAACAAAAAATGTAACTATTGCTGCAAATATTACTCCAGCTAAAATTCCTTCTGAAATAATTTCGCTAATAAAACCGAATAAATCAAATGGCACTTTATATTCTTCACCATTACTATAAGCTAATAAAACATCGCCTGTTATTTCTAAATGTTTTACAAAAGCTCCATAATAATTTTCTTCTCTTAAGTATTCCACTACAACTTCATCTACTCTATCAAAAGCATTTTCATTAAAAATAGTTTCGCCTAAATTCCTAGTTGAAGTTACATATTCTCTTGTACCTGTATTTAATAAAAATAAAAGCCCGTCTGAATTATCATCAACTAATTCATAATCATCAGCATAATCTAAAGCATCAACTGCTCCAATACTACTTCTTGTAACTAAGGTAACATCAAAATTATAAGTTTCTTTATAATCTTGTATCACAGCAAGTAGAGCAATCTCTTCACTACTTGTAAATAAATCTGCTCCATCATCTATGGCTGCATAATCCATCGGCGCTGATTCTTCTACATTAGCAAAAGCTAGAACACTAGATAAAGTGAAAATTAATAAGGCACTAATAAATATATTTATAATTTTTTTCATAAAAATATAAACCTTTCCTTCCTAAAAGTTTTTATAATTCAAACCTCGTTTAAATTATAAGTGCAGCAAATATCGTAGTTGGAATTAAAGTAGCCAAAAACGTGCCTATAATATATAATCTCTGCTTTGCCTTATCAATCGGTAATTCCCCTGCAACTTTGCCTGTTTGCCCATTTATTGCAAATTGATACATTTTCCCTTTATATTTTGTATTAAGCATCCACACTGGTAAAAGAGCGTATTGAATATCTTCGCCCACCATTTGAATATCTTTATAATCTGTTATTGTTGTATTATATCCAGAAACAGTTGATTTTAATTGATCTTCAACTGTTGCTAAAACTCTTTCGTTTGCCCTTACAGAGCTTTCAGATACATCAACATCAAATTTATCTGCAAAATATCCTGCCATATATAAATCATCAAATTTTACAGATTCTTCAAAGTTATAAGGCTCTATTCCATCCATATAATTATCCTGTAATTTTTTTGAAGCGTCTATTGTAATATTATCAAATGATAAATTGCCTTCTCTATATAAAGCATAAGTTCTAGTAGTGGTGTATATGTAATTTGAGTCGCTACGAGTAGAAACTCTTGTTCCTTTATATCTTGCCTTACCTGTTCCCTGACAGCTAAAAAGCCAAAACGGAACATACATTCCTGCTATTTTTGAAATTCTATTTTCTGATAAAAATTCTTTAGGTAATAATCTTTTACCCTTATAAAACTTTTTAAGTAAATTTGTAGCTTCTTCTTTTTCAATTTTAAATGGAATAATAAAATCTGGTTTTAGCATTCCATCAATTCTTGGATTTACAACTAAAGCATTTCCACAATACATACATTCAGTTGCCACTGTGGTTGCATCTGCTGCAATTTGTGCTCCGCATCCATTACAAGAATATCCTGAAACGTCGATTAATTTTTCATGTCGTTCAACATAACCTTCTATTTTCCAATCTATTTTTTCTTGTGAAGGTATAGGTGGTTGATTTTCATCAAGCTCTTTTTCTTTATTTTCTAAATCATCAAAATAACTTTCGGTGTATGTGCTATCACAAGAATCGCAAATGATTTTTTGAGTCCTTGCATCAAATCTTAATGGAGCACCACACGAAGGACAAGAATATTTTACTAATGTTTCACTCATTTATACACAACTCCTTCTTTGTCTAAAAAGCCCGTTTAAAATGATTAAATATCATAAAACGGGCTTTTAATAATTAAATCTATCTATTTTTTTGCATCGCCCTCATTAAAAACATCCCCACATTCAGGACAGAATTTTGGTGGATTTTTAGGATCTTCTGGCTCCCAAGAGCATTTATCGCATTTATATAATAAAGCGTCTGCTGGTTTTGATTTTCCACAGTTTGAGCAGAATTTACCTTTATTAACATTTCCGCATTCGCAATTCCAACCTACTTGATTCGGTTTTCCACATTGAGTGCAGAATTTACCAGTGTTATTAGTGCCACCACAACTACAATTCCACCCACTAGCAACTGGTGCTTGAGTTTGTTGTTGCTGTTGCTGCATTTGCTGTTGCTGCATTTGTTGTTGTTGCATTTGGAAAGCATTATTAGTAAGCCCTGCTGCATTACCGCCTGCCATGCCTGCCATATTCATTCCAGCGAATGCCATCATAGGCCCTGTTGATTCATTAGCCGCAGCTGCTTGCATAGCTTCTGCTGTTGCGTCTGTTAATCTTGCATTTGCCATCATTGGATCTTTTAAAACAGAAAGTTTTTGTAAATCCATAATCATTTGTGCAATATCATCAGGAGCTACCATTGAAGCAACTGAGAAATTAACAATTTCTATACCACGAAGTCCGCCCCATTGTTCTGAAAGCAGTTCATTTAATGCTAGTGTCATTTCTTTTTTGTGTTGAAGCATTTCAGAATATCTAACGCCCATTGCAGAAATTTTAGAAAAAGCATCTTGTAGTGCATCTAAAATTTCAACTTTTAATTGACCTAGAATTTGACTTTTATTATATTCAGTTGCCACGTTGCCAGCAATATTTGTGTAGAATTTAATAGGATCTATGATTTTAAAGCTAAATTCACCATGACATTTAACAGAACCATCGATATCAAGACCAATATTTTTATCAACAAATCTAAATGGAACAGGATTAACTGTGCCATATTTATTTTCTAAAATTTCTTTTGTATTTATAAAATAAACTCTTTGATCTTTTGGAGCTTCAGCGCCAAATGTAAATCTCTTACCTATGTTTTTAAAACTTTCAACAATCCCAGTTCCTAAATCGCCATAGAAAATTGTTGGCTCTGTTGATGAATCATAAGTGAATTCACCAGGCTCTGCACAAATTTCAGCAACTTTACCATTATCAACAATAATCATACATTGATTATCAGCAACAGCTATAATCGAACCATTTGAAATGATATTCTCATATCCATCTGTGTTGCTTGATCTTGAGCTTGTTCTTTTTTGCCCCTTTGTTAAAAGTATGTCGTTTTCGATAGAATCACAATAGTAATACTCTCTCCATTGATCTGCTAAAACAGATCCCACTGAACCTACTAATGATTTAATTAATCCCATAAATTTTCTCCTTTTTAATAGTTTTGTTTTATATTTACAATAATAATTATTTAATATTAATTATACTACATATTTAAAAGAAATGCAAAATATTATTAGCCATACCTGCCTTTTTTCACAAAAAACACAGACTTTTTAAAACCATTTTTTACCCTACATTATTAACTGAAATCCACTTATCCGCTACAACATCATATTCATATAAATCTCCACTTTCACTTATTGCATAATGATTTTCTGCTGTAAATTTTTCAGCAGTGCTAACACCAATGCTCACCATCGTACACAGCTTACCATTAACATAATCAGGATCATTTTCTAAAATTGTTTTCCCTTCTAAAAAATCACCAAGCTGAATTTCTAAAACTTTATATGGATCAACTTTATAAACGACATCATTAAATTCATACCCTTCAGTCATTTCAAGTAAAACTAAAACTTTTTGTATGCTATTATATAAATCTCTATATTCTTGTATATTTTCTTCATTATTCATCTCTTCGCTAATATAAATAGGATAATCTGCAACTAAAAACAGTTGCTCTTTTTCTTGAGTTGTAATGCCTGATAGTATTTCTGCATATACATAATTTGAATAAACATCATCGGTTAATCCAATAGTTAAAAGCCATTCGTTTTCGTCTTCATTTGCTGTATTAACATATGTGAAAATATATTCATCTTCGTGTGAAGCAATTTCAACGTTATCTATCCAAAGTTTAGGCAAATTAAATAAAATTTCATCTGTTTTATATTCCACCATTTCGCTATTATCAAAATCTATATTTTTTGATAGTTCGTATCCGCCACTTTCTATTACTGCATTTCCAGTTTTTAAATCAACAATTGGGATAAACTCAGAAAGTATATCTCCATTTTTATCTCTAATCACCACTTTTGTGTTTGGATATAAATCACTCACATTTGCTTTTAATAAAATAGTGGTATTAATTTGTGGTGTATGGATTATATTTTCTTTTTGAAATTCAGGGTTTTCTACATCATAATAATAAACTTCAACATAGCAATCTTCTTTTGGAACAATTAAATAATATTCGTCGCCCTCTTGACCAACTTTTTCTATATTATTTAATTGATTAGCATTTAAATAATTTTCAATTGGAAAATTAATATAGTAATCATCATAGCCTAAAAAAGCTATCCCATAATTTTCTTCATTTTTTTCTATATCGCTATTAACATCTTCTACAATCTCACTACTTGAATTTTCATTATCATCTGTTTCATTTGATGTGCAAGCTGTAAATAGAAACACAAAAGCAACCACCATTAATAATACATAAATACTTCTTTTCATAGATATAACCATTCCTTTCAATATGTTTTGTGTTCTCACGGATTTGATATATTATCAAGTGGATTTTTTTGCTATTTATTTTATACCAAAAGACACAAAACTTAAAGTTTGATTTTTTTCAAACTTTAAATATTTTTTATTACAGCTTTATTATATCATATTTATATAAATATTATAATATATTATTATTTATTTAAAATGTGCCTTTTGGCACATAATTATATTTATTTCTTTATCAAATCAAAAAAAATTAATTTGAGGGTTGACATTTACTATTTTTAGATGTATAATAGTTTCATATAGAAAAAATTTGATTTGAGATTTATATTGAAATATAATTTCGCCATCTTAGGATGGTTTTTATAAAAACATTTATATCAACTTTTTTTGATTTGAAACTAATTATATAAAGGAAAGGTCGTTATTAAAATGAATTTATCAACTTTTTGGGATTTTTTGCAAAAACAAATTTTAGGAATGCAGTGGCTGAATGATGGCGTTGGAAATATTTTAACGAATATAGGTCTTGATATAAATACTGCTATTGGAGCTAGTGTTCAGTTTTTTATTTATGATGTAATAAAAATCACTATTCTTCTTTGCACATTAATATTTTCTATTTCTTATATTCAAAGTTTTTTCCCTCCAGAAAAAAGCAAAAGAATATTAGGAAAATTTAAAGGAATATGGGCTAATATTATTTCAGCACTACTTGGAACGGTTACTCCGTTTTGCTCTTGTTCTTCCATTCCATTATTTATGGGCTTTACAAGTGCTGGCCTTCCAATTGGCGTAACTTTTAGCTTTTTAATCTCTTCTCCAATGGTAGATTTAGCAAGCCTTGTATTATTAATGAGTATATTCGGCTGGAGAGTTGCCGCAATGTATGTTGTTGTTGGGCTTATAATTGCTGTTGTCGGCGGTACAATTTTAGATAAAATGGGTATGAGTAAATACGTTGAAGATTTTATTTTAAATGCTGGTAGTGTTGATATTGAATCTCCGGATTTAAGCGTTAAGGATAGAGTTATATTTGCAAAAGAACAAATGGTGGAAACATTTAAAAAAGTTTTCCCTTATATATTAATCGGTGTTGGTATAGGTGCTATAATTCACAACTGGATACCTCAAGATATAATCGAAGCTGTTTTAGGTTCTGATAATCCATTTGGCGTTATCCTTGCAACATTAGTTGGTATTCCAATTTACGCTGATGTATTTGGAACAATTCCAATAGCAGAGGCACTTCTTGCAAAAGGCGCACAACTTGGCACTATCCTATCATTTATGATGGCAGTTACAACTTTAAGCCTACCTTCATTAATAATGCTTAAAAAAGCAGTTAAAACACAGCTTCTTGCAGCTTTCGTTGCAATATGTGCTTTTGGGATAATAATTGTTGGATATCTATTTAATGCTTTACAATATTTATTAGTTTAGGGTAACCGATATTATTCAAATCAACCTAATTAAAAATAAAAAAAATCAAAACTCTTAGTAGTTTTGATTTTTTATTTAATAATTTATAAAATCTTACTATTAAAATAGAATTTCAATAAATGCTATATAAACAAAAAAACAACTATTGTAATTACAATAGTTGTTTTAAATTTAATTATATTCTTTGAGTTGCTAGAACATATTTTGTTGCTACATATAGTAAAGCTGAATTTGAAGCTGCAATAACTACATGAAGTATTGTGTATTGATCAGCAAAAAACATTTGCCCTGCTGTTATATTAGTAGCAGTAAATACAACTAATATCATCGCTGATAATAAAATATTAATAAATTTTACTATTAATAGTTTTCTAGCTTTTATAATGAATGCTAAGCTTGAAAGTACTGTAAACATTGTTAAAGCCACATTTGCAACAGACCATGAACCCATTGAAGCCATTGGAACTAAAACTTCTGTTATCACAACTTCTTCAACGCCATCTTCAGCTACATATTCTACATTATCAATTTGTGATAATAAGCCTGTTTCTTCTGTTTGATTATTCGCATAAACTGGCATTGACATATTTAGCATAAAAACCATTGCTGCAAAAAATCCAAAAGTCGTTTTTAAATATTTTTTCATCTTAGCTATCCTTTCATTTATATTTTTAGTTGTAATTTATTTTTGTTACATTTTTGTTACAACCGTGTGTAATTTATGTTACATTTATATTTTATCACAATAATATTATTTTGTAAACATATTTTACATTTTTTTCTTGCCAAATAATGTAAAACTTATGTAATCTTTTTTATACACTCTAACTAAAAAAGGCTGAATACACCTAATATCCAGCCTTTTTTTATATGATTTTAGAATTTAATTTCTCTTGAAACATATTTCGTGTGAAGAATATGATGAGCTTTATGGCTACCTGGTTTTTCAAGGTATGTATCATAAAGTTCTTTAATTTGTGGATTTGTGTGACTCTTTCTTAGCTCTTGACGTTTATCATGAGCATATAAAGCCGAGCCACGAAGTCTTTTTAAATCAACAAAGTTTCTAACTTTTGAAGGTTGAACTGGTTGTCCACCACCATTAATGCATCCGCCCGGGCAAGCCATAACTTCGATAAAGTCGTATGCTGCTTTTCCTTCTTGGATTGAAGTTAGTAAATCTTTTGCATTTACAAGACCTGAAACAACTGCAACTCTAATTGTTTTTCCAGCTAGAGTGTAAACTGCTTCTTTAATTCCTTTATCTGTTCCACGAACTTCAACAAAGTCTGGTTTTTCTAATTCTTTACCAGTTAATACTTCAGCCGCTGTTCTTAAAGCCGCTTCCATAACACCACCAGTAACGCCGAATATATGACCAGCACCTGTTCCAAGTCCCATAACAGGATCAAAATCTTCATCAGGAAGATAAGGGAATAGTATACCTGCTCTATCAATCATTCTAGCAAATTCTCTTGTTGTTAAAACGATATCAACGTCTGGAATACCTTTTCCTGCTGCTGATTGATCATCTCTTGTAGCCTCAAACTTTTTAGCTGTACAAGGCATAATCGATACTACAACCATATTTTTAGGATCGATATTCATTTTTTGGGCATAATATGTTTTTGCAGTAGCGCCAAACATTTGTTGTGGGCTCTTACAAGAAGATAAATTTGGAATAAATTCTGGGAAGAAAGTTTCGCAATATTTTACCCAACCTGGAGAACAAGAAGTTATCATAGGCAATACTCCACCTTCTGTAACTCTATGTAAGAATTCAGTAGCTTCTTCCATGATAGTTAAATCCGCTGCAAAGTCAGTATCAAAAACTCTATCAAAGCCCATTCTTCTTCCAGCTGCTGCCATTTTACCTTGAACATTTGATCCGATAGGCATTCCAAAACTTTCGCCAAGTGTAACTCTTATTGATGGAGCCATTTGAACGATAACAAATTTTTCTTTATTATTAATAGCATCCCAAACTTCTTGAGTATTATCTTTTTCAATTAGTGCGCCAGTTGGACAAACTATAACACATTGACCACAACCAACACAGCTACTTTCAGCTAAATCTGCATCGAATGCACAAGCGATATTTGTTTCAAAACCTCTATCGTTTGCACCGATAACGCTAATTCCTTGAACTTCTGAACATGCAGCAACGCATCTTCTACAAAGAATACATTTTGAATTATCACGAACAATATGAGTTGCAGAGTCGTCTATTTGAGATTTTGGCATTTCGCCAGCCCAAGTAGTTAAATCAGTAATATTATAGTCTTTTGACATTTTTTGAAGCTCACAAGCACCACTTCTAACGCATGATAAACAATCTTTATTATGAGTTGAAAGCACTAACTCAAGGTTCATTCTTCTTGAATCTTGAACCTCTTTAGTGTTTGTTTCGATTTCCATACCTTCAGCTACCGGATAAACACAGGCTGTAACAAGCCCTCTCATTCCCTTAACTTCAACTACGCAAACTCTACAGGCACCAATTTCATTTATATCTTTTAAATAGCATAATGTTGGAATATCAATTCCAATTTGATGAGCAGCTTGTAGTATAGTGTAATCTGCTGGTACAACTGTTTCTATGCCATTTATTTTTACTTTTACCATATCCATAGTGTGTTTATCCTCCTATTCTCTTATTATCGCTTTAAATTTACAGCTTGCAATACAAGCGCCACATTTAACACATTTTGCTTGAGAAATAACATGTGCTTCACGTAAATCGCCTGAAATAGCATCAACCGGACAAACACGCTTACATAGAGTACAGCCCTTACATTTATCTGCAATAATTTTAAATGTTAGTAAGTCTTTACATACGCCTGCTGGACATCTGTTTTCTTTTATATGCATTTCATATTCTTCTCTAAAATAGTGAAGTGTAGATAAAACAGGGTTTGCAGCTGTTTGACCAAGACCACATTGGCTGTTTGTTTTAATAAAGTTTGATAATTCAACGATTTTATCTAAATCTTGCATTTCGCCATTACCAGTTGTGATTTTTTCTAATATTTCTAATAGACGTTTAGTACCAACACGACATGGAGTACATTTACCGCAAGATTCTTCAACAGTAAAGTCTAAAAAGAATTTAGCTATATCAACCATACAAGTGTCTTCGTCCATAACGATAAGACCACCAGAACCCATCATTGAACCAATTTCAATTAGACTATCAAAATCCATTGGAGTATCGATTAATGAAGCTGGAATACATCCGCCTGAAGGACCACCCGTTTGAGCAGCTTTGAATTTTTTACCGTTTGGAATACCACCACCGATTTCTTCAACAACTGTTCTTAGTGTTGTACCCATTGGGATTTCAACAAGACCTGTATTTTTAATTTTTCCACCTAGCGCAAAAACTTTAGTACCTTTTGATTTTTCAGTACCAATAGCAGCATACCAAGCAGCACCATTTAAGATGATTTGTGGAATATTTGCCATTGTTTCAACGTTGTTTAGTATTGTTGGTTTATCAAATAAACCTTTAACTGCAGGATATGGAGGACGTGGACGTGGCTCACCTCTTTTACCTTCAATAGAACGCATTAAAGCAGTTTCTTCACCACAGACAAACGCACCAGCGCCAAGTTTGATTTCAACATCGAATTCAAAATCAGTTCCAAAAATGCCTTTTCCAAGCAGGCCCATTTCTCTAGCATCGCCAATAGCTTTTTCAAAACGTTTAACAGCTATTGGGTATTCTGCTCTTATGTAGATATAGCCTTGAGTTGCGCCTATTCCGTATCCAGCTATAGCCATAGCTTCGATAACAGCATGAGGATCACCCTCTAGTATACTTCTATCCATAAATGCACCAGGGTCACCCTCATCGGCATTTACACAGACATATTTTTGATCTGCATCATTCATTGCAGCTAGTTGCCATTTTCTACCTGTTGGGAAGCCGCCGCCTCCTCTTCCACGAAGACCTGAATCTAAAATTTCTTTAGTTACTTCTTCTGGAGTCATTTCAGTTAATGCTTTACCTAAAGCAGCATAGCCATCGTATGCTATATATTCTTCTATATTATCAGGATCAATAACACCACAGTTACGAAGTGCAACCCTCATTTGATTTCTATAAAAGTTTGTTTCATTAAGGCTCTTTGTTGTCCCTTTATCAACTGTTTCATCATATAATAAACGAGTTACAACTCTACCTTTTAATAAATGCTCATTAACAATTTCTTCAACGTGAGCTGGCTCTAGCATGCTGTAAAAACTACCCTCTGGATAAACTACAACAATTGGTCCTAAAGCACAAAGCCCAAAACAACCTGTTTGAACTATTTTCACTTCTTCATTAAGTCCTGTTTTTGCAAGCTGTCTGTTGAACTCTTCTATAATTTTTGGTGCGCCTGATGAAGTACAGCCTGTACCACCACACACCATAACATGACTTCTGTACATATACAATTCCCTTTCTTTTGCGTTTTACATTATAGTAAATATAAAACTGTACTTCTTAATCTTTTAATGCACCGATAGTAAATTCGCTAATTGGGCTTTTACCAACTAAATGCTCTAAAACTATACGTTTTGCTTTTTCTTCATCTAATTTAACATAAGTTGTTTTTTTATCGCCTTCTAGTATTTCTGCGATTGGCTCATATTCACACATACCAACACAGCCTGTTTGAACTAAAACAACATTATCAACTTTTAATTTTGCCATTTCACTGCTGAAAGCATTTAAAACTGGTCTTGCTCCTGCTGCTATACCGCATGTAGCCATACCAACAACAATTCTAACTGTCTCATCACCTGCTTCACGAGTGCTTACCACAGAACGCATTTTATCTTTAATTGCTTTTAATTCTTCTAAACTTTTCATTTTTTATACTATCCTTTCGTATAATTTGAAGTTTATATACTTCTTTTTAATACCGTAAATTGATTTTCTTTAATATATTCTTTTGTCCACTCAATAATCTCAAAGTTTGATAAATCATCGGTTTCTAAGTATTCTTTAATTGCTTTAGTATCAAAAATAAATTCTTCATTTTCACTAGCAACTTTATATATAAATTCAACATTTGGATTTAGTTGCACTAATATTCCTACAGTGTCCCATATATCTCCAACTGGCATACAATCTATATCTTTTGTATCGAACACAGCTTTTACTTTCGTGCCTTTATTTATTTCGCTTTCTATCTCTAAATATCCGCTAGAAAGTTCGGCTGCCTGCTTAAAAAATGGAATCCCAAGACCTACTTTTCTTGTTTTTCTCCCTGTGAAAAAAGGATTTTGAACATTTTCAAGAGTTTTTTCATCCATTCCTTTACCATCATCATTAATTTCTATTATTAAGTTATCTTGTATAAGCTTTATTATAATTTCTATATTCTTTGCATCTGCTGAAATTGAATTTTGCACTATATCCAGTATATTTAAAGAAAGTTCTAACATAATTAATCCCTATACTTATCTAAAATGCCTTCAAGCTCTGCACCATCTTCTGCGATTCTACCATAAACATCTTCGTTTATTGTAAAAACTGGCGCAAGACCACAAGCGCCTATGCATCTTGATGCTTCAAGTGAAAACTTTCCGCTCTCCATACATTCGCCGCTTTTAATTCCAAGTTGAGTTTCTAATTTTTCTAATATTTTGCCTGCACCCTTAACATAGCATGCAGTTCCAAGACAGACTGCAATTTTATATTTTCCTTTTGGTGTTAAAGAGAACTGTGAGTAAAACGTTGCTATTCCATAAACTTCTTCTAAAGATTTCCCCACTCCTTTAGCTACTACTCTTAAAACTTCAATCGGTAAATATCCATAAACTTCTTGAGCATATTGTAGTGCTGGCATTGCACTTCCTCTTTCTTCGCCATGCTCAGAAAGCCAAAAAGCAAGTTTTTGTTCTTGTTCTTTTGTGCCCTTGAATGGTGCCACTTTTGTGTGCTTCATATAAGCCTCCTTATAAATTATAACTATGTGAAAAATCAGCGCAATTTCCCACGTTAAAATTATAACAAATTTCTAGATTTCTTTCAATATTTTTTTAGCGATATGGCTGTTTTTTATAGATATTCATATAGTATATATAATTAAATGTAATAATTTTTGTTAACTTTGCACATCTTGTATTTTCAAAATATGTGATATACTATATATAATAAAGCATAAATTTAATTAAAGCTTTCAAAACACTATTTTTTTTAGGAGGACACTATTTTGAAAATCCGTGAAATACAAACATTATTAAGCGCAAAAAGTTATAGCGAGGATAAATTATTATTCTCAGAAGTTCTATCAGCCTGTGGTAGTGATATGATGAGTGATGTTTTAGCGTTCGTTAAAGATCAAGGAGTTTTATTAACAGGGCTAAACAATCCCCAAGTTATTCGCACTGCTGACATGATGGATATGAAATGTGTAGTTTATGTTAGAGGTAAAGAGCCAGATGAAGTTGCAATTGAACTTGCAAAAGAAAAAGGAATCTGTATTTTATCAACTAAGAAAACAATGTTCTCTGCCTGTGGGATATTATACAATCATGGCCTAAGAGGATCATTGTAGTGGATCAAATTACATATAAATACACAGTTCCTGGTGATGATTTCACTAGGGCTGGCATAGCATCATCTGATTTAAAAAAGAATCTAAAAATGCTTGGCATCCCTTCAGATAAAGTTCGTAATATTTCTATTAGTTTATATGAAGGTGAAATCAATTTAGCTATTCACGCAGGGGGTGGCAATATTAAAGCCGATATCTTCCCTGATCAAGTTGTTTTGCTTTTAACTGATTCTGGTCCTGGTATTGCAGATATAAATCTTGCTATGACTGAAGGCTATTCTAGTGCAAATTCCGAGATTAGAAATCTAGGATTTGGCGCTGGTATGGGGCTTCCAAATATGAAAAAATACAGCGATGAATTTTATATTGAATCTGAAGTAGGCAAAGGCACTACTATAAAAATGATTCATATATTATAGTAAAATTATTTTAATTTTACTATGATTTTGCTGTTTCTTTATATAACATAATAATGATGGAAAGGAATGAGTATATATGCAAGCTAAATCTTCTCACACTCATTCAGTAACGCTTATTAAAGATAGGTGTACAGGCTGTACTAACTGCGTTAAGCGTTGCCCAACTCAAGCTATAAGAGTCCGTGATAAAAAGGCTTATATTATCCCTGATAAATGCATCGACTGTGGGGAATGTATTAGAGCCTGTCCTTATCATGCAAAAAAAGCTGTTGTAAAAAAACTAGAAGATTTTAAACATTTTAAACATTTAGTGGCACTTCCTGCCGCTAGTTTATATGTGCAATTTAATAATTTAACTTCAACATCTCAAGTTGCTGCTGCCCTTTTAGACATCGGCTTTGATAGCTGTTTTGAAGTTGCAAAGGCATCTGAACTTGTTAGTGATGCAACTTCAAAATTAATAGAAAGTATGCCAAAACCTGTTATATCTTCTGCTTGTCCAACTATTATTAGAATAATAAGAGCAAGATTTCCAGAGCTTGTTAATAATGTTTTGCCTTTAGTTGCTCCTATGCATCTTTCAGCAAGGTATGCAAAAGAGGAAATCAGTAAAAAAACAGGGCTTAAAAAAGAAGAAATAGGTTGTATTTACATTGCGCCTTGCCCTGCAAAAGTTACTGATGTTTTAAACCCTATCGGTTCTAGCGAAAGTTTTTTAGATGGCGCTATTGCTATAAAAGATGTTTATCCAGCTTTAGTTAAGGCTTTAACTAATCCAGTTAATAAATCTGATGCTTCTATTGGTAAAATTGGACTTCGATGGGCTAGTTCTGGCGGCGAAAGTGCTTCAATCAAAAATATCGAAACTTATTTATCCTGTGATGGAATTGCTAATGTTTTAAATGTGTTAAGCGATTTAGAAGATGAAAAATTCACAAATCTTGATTTCGTAGAATTAAGCGCTTGCCCAGCTGGCTGTGTAGGAGGCGTTTTGACTGTGGAAAATCCTTACATCGCAAGAACAAAACTTTTAAAACTACGTAAAGATTTACCTGAAACTACATCTGCTGATTTGCAAAGTATTCCTAAAGAAATGCTTTGGGATATAAACCTTGCATACGATCCTGTTTTTGAATTAAAGGGAAATTTTGCAGAAAAATTCCAAAAATATAAGCAAATAGAAGAAATTTTAGAGCAACTCCCAGGGCTTGATTGTGGTGGTTGTGGTGCTCCCACTTGCAAATGTTTTGCTCAAGATATCGTTGAGAATAAAACAGATATTAAAAACTGCATTGTTAATGCAAGGCAGCTCAACTATTAATTTTGTTAATTTATATTGTCTTTTAGAGAGGATTTATTATTTATATGACTATTTACAAACTTTTAGAAAACGAAAATTTTACCACCATTTCAAAAGGAGAAGACAAAGAAATCAAAGGCTGTTTTTGCGGTGATTTTCTTTCATATGTTATGGGATATGCAAAAGACGTTGAGGTTTGGTTTACAATAATGGGTAATATTAATTCTATTGCTGTTGCCTCTTTAAATGATATTCCTTGTATTGTTTTATGTAGCGATATGAAATTAAATGAAGATGCTATAAATAGAGCTAAAGAAGAAAATATAACTGTTTTATACACGCATTTACCTGTCTATGAAGCCGCTTGCCTTGTGAGTGGTTTATTAGAAGAATAACGAAAGATTTAATTAAAATGAAATACGATTTACATATTCATTCTTGTTTATCTCCTTGTGCAGATAGCGAGATGACTCCTAGTAATATAGTTGGTATGGCACATCTTGAAAATTTAGATGTGCTGTCTGTGTGCGACCATAATTCAGCTAGAAATTTACTGCCCGTTTTTAAACATTGTAATGATTATAATATAAAATTCATTCCAGGAATTGAAGTTTCAACGAGTGAAGATATACATGTTGTATGTTATTTTAAAAGCATCGATGATGCTTTATTAGTTTCTAGCATAATTTATGATAATATGCCTAAAATTAAAAATAATCCTAGAATTTATAACCCTCAAAACATAGTAAATGAAAAAGATGAAATTATTGATGTAGAAGATTTTTTACTTGCTATTGCTTGTAATCTATCGGTTTATGAGATTGTTAATCTTGTTCATAAGCATAATGGAATTTGCTTTTATGCCCATGTTGATAAACTTGCAAATTCTGTTTTAAGTATACTTGGTGATATTCCGCCAGATATTGATATCGATGGCTTTGAAATTTATGATTTAAGCGGACTTGATGATTTTCTATTCCAATATCCTTCTTTGCAAAAACTTCCATACATTTCAAATTCTGATGCACACGCTTTACATCTCGTTGGAGAAAATGCCAACTCTTTAGATGAAAATCATCCATTATATAATTTTATTTGAAATATAAAAAAACTTCTAATTCCAATTATTAGAAGTTTTTTCTTGTTTTATTTATAAAAAAATGGTAGTATAAATTAATAAAATAACTATAACTAATACAAAGGTATTAAAATTGAAAAATAATTTTAATAATTCTAAGTTTTACGCCTTTTTCAGTATAAAAAATAGTTTGCCACTAAAGGCTGAATACACAAAGTAAAAAGAAAGGAATGGTTTTTAATATGCAAATATTACATAATGAATTCAGTATTTCTTATGAGGGATGGGATTTAACTGCTAAAACTTTATATAAATTAAATAATGGAACTGCTTTAGATTTTAAAAGAGTTGAGGATGAGTTAGATACATATGAGATAGTTATCTCTTATAATAATCTTGAAATAGATATGCTTTCATATGAAGATAGCCTTACAATAGCCCCATATCTTGATTTAGATTTAATTAAATTTAATTCAGTTGTAGTTAAAGATATAAAACTAATTCACGGAAAAACAAATGCACAAAATATTATTAATATAACTGTTAGTACCCATTTATATTATGATGAAGAATATCTGCAAGTTTATTCTTCTAGTAAAGGTAAAGTATTTTTATCAAGAGTAAACAGACCTTTATCAATGGCTATAATCGCTTTAAATGATTATGAAGAATCTATAATTGAGCAGCCATATTTAAATCAATATATTTTTAGCATTGATATTGACAAGGATACAAAATTCCTTTTTCCTGAAAACAAATTCACAGAAGATAAATCATACTTTTTTTACTGCGAAATGCTATTAAACGAAGATTTTTCAAAATGCAAAATTTTATCATATATAAAAGATGAAGACGAAGAAAAAACTGATTTATCGCTTTCTGAATTTGAAAAAGAAACTTTTTTAGAACTTGTTAATCATTATAGAATTTTTAAAGAAGAAGACGTTATATCTCCTATAATTGAAAATTAAAATTCTATTTAAAATGAAAGGACAACTTAATGACTGAAAAATTATATTACAACGATTCATATCTTACTAAATTTAGTGCAACTGTTTTAGATTGCATAAATTTTAACGATGAATTTCATATTGTATTAGATAAAACTGCATTTTATCCAGAAGGTGGTGGACAACCAACTGACACTGGACATTTTCTTGTAAATAATGAAAAAATAGATGTTACTGCTGTTTTTGAAAAAGAAGATATCATCTATCACAAAACAGAAAAAAAGCTAGAAATTAATTCTATTGTAGATGGTGTAATCGATTTTGATAGAAGATTTGATCATATGCAGCAGCATACAGGCGAGCATATACTTTCAGGCATTATTAATACTGAATATGGCTTTGATAATGTTGGTTTTCATATGGGAAAAGATGAAATATTAGTTGATTTTAATGGAATTTTAACTAAAGAAGATATTGATAAAATACAAAATTTATCTAATGAAGAAATATTTTTAGATAGAGAAGTCTTAGCCTCTTTCCCAAACAATTTAAAGAAATTTGATTATAGAAGCAAGAAAGAATTAACAGGAAAAGTTAGGATTGTTATGGCTGGTAATGCTGATATCTGTGCTTGCTGTGGCACTCACACAAGGACAACTGGAATGGTTGGCGCTATAATTATAACAGGGTTTATTGCATACAAAGGTGGCACAAGAATAAGTATGCTTTGCGGAAAAAGAGCCATTGATTATTACACAAAAGTGAATGATAACCTTTTTGAAATTAATAAACTTCTATCAAAAAATAACGATACAGTTTTAGAGGCAGTTAAAAACACTTTACTTTCTAATGTTTCTTTAAAGGCTGAATTATCAAAAATAAAATCAAAATTATTTGAAGTTTTAATTGAAAATATTTGTGATGTTGACGGTGTTATTTTATATTCATATGATTATCTAAGTTCTAGTGAAATGCAAAAATTTATTAAGCCATTATCAGAAAAAGCAAAAATCTGTATGCTTGTATCTTTGCAAGATGATAACACATATAAAATAATAATTTCTTCAAGTGAAGGCAAAGCTCGAGAAATCGGCGCTGATATTGCTACAACTTTTAATGGTAAAGGTGGCGGTTCTAAAGAGAGTTTTCAAGGATTTATTAAAAACTTTACACATGAACACGTATTAACTATTTTAAATATCCATAAATAAAAAAACTAGGCTTTACTAGCCTAGTTTTTATTTTAATCAATATCTTTAAAATCCACATCAATACTATTATTGCTTTTAGTTTGAAAATCTTTTTTAATTACAATATTATCCATAATATTTATGTTATCTTCCATAAACTTTTTATATTTTCTAGCCACAAAATAAGATGAAACACTTTCAACTAATAAAGATAATCCGATAACTCTTATTGTTACAATAGCCGTTGTGAAAGGATTCATTAATAATATAAGTGCTAAAATTAGTTTTAAAACCGCGCTAATTAAAGAACTACTCCAATTTTTATCTCCAAAGTTTTTTAATGCAAAAGATTTTTGAATCCCATTTATTCCAGAAAATAAAACAAATATTCCAACGATAAATGGAATTATCGACATAATCGTTTCGTGGTTTGTTAAAGTGAACACCCCTAAAGCTATTAATATAAACGCACTAATAACTCCAAAAATAGATGCAGTGCCATTTTTTAAACTTAAAAAATAGCTAATTGAAGCACCTACACCTTGAATAAGAAAAAATCCACCAATTATACTTGTGATTAAAGATGTTGTTATCCCAGGAAGTAAAAGAAATAATAATCCTATTAAAATTGAAATCCCAGAAAAAATACCTGCACCTTTTTTATTATTATAATAAAAAAACATAAAGCCTCCTTTTATATATAAATTACAAAATAATTTATTATTATTTTCATTATACTCTTATCTTATTAAGAAAATGTGAAAATTAAAGTACTACATTAGCCTTACTCATATAATCCGAACCGCTTAAAACTTATAAATTTCTTATATATCTACGTTATCCTCACTCGCAATACGTAAAGTATTACTCGATTGTCTGTCTTGATATAAAAGAAATTTATGGGTTTTAGGTCAAAGATTTTATAATGATTAAATAGGCTTTATATCAAGGCAAAGGCTTGCAATAATGCTTTACGCCTTATAAAAGCCTTTAACGAAGATAGAGAGTCTATTTAATTATTATAAAACGTGTTCGGATTATATGAGTAAGGCTACTATAATACTCATTTTTTTATAAAAAACAAAAATCGGATAACTAAATGTTATCCGATTTTTTCATTTAATGATTAAGCGCGGTTTTCTTCTAATTCTTCAGTTTCTTCTTTTCTTCTTGAAAGGAAAGCTACTACTAATTGAACTAGTGTGATAACAGCTGTTGGTAGAGTGAATTTATCTATCATTGCCATTGGTAATGACATATCTTCTGTTAGAATAAATAATACTACTGTAGCTATTGCAGGAATTATGCTTAATAATTTAACTAGTGTTTTATTATTTTTAGTTTCAACTTCATTTTCTTCTTCATTTTCGTCTTCTTTATTGTTTCTTGCGATTACTTTGATTATTAATACAAAGCTAATTAAAACTGTAATGATTGTTAAAATTAGGTTTACTAAAGCCCAAGCTGCTTCATCATCTTGACCAGCAAGAGGAACATTTGCTTCATCGATTGAAATTTCAGGTGCTTCATCAGCTGGTAGCTCTACATTTTCAATTTCAATTTCTGGAAGATCTGGTAGTTCTGGTTCAACCTCTGGGATTGTTGGAGGAACTATTGTTGGATCATCATTTCTATCAATAATTGAAGTTTCAACTGGGTTGATAGTGAAATCACCTTTTTCAGTTACTACGTAGTAGTTAGGATTATCAATGTAAGCCACTACTAAAGCATCAACATATGTGTGATTTGCTTCGTTTTGTGTATCTGCATCTGGTCTATCAACTGTGATATCGCCTAAATCATCTTCATTAACTAGTGCATTACCAGTCATTGTATATCCATTATCTGAATATGTTCTTTGTCTGCTAGTTGCTGTATTTAATGAGAATGAGAATGGTGTTGGATCATTTTCGCCAACTGTTTTTTCATCATCTAGTGCAGTGATTAACACTGGACGTTGGATAATTTCAAAATCACCAGTTTGATATGTTAAGCTGTAGTTTGCGTTAAGTTCTGAATTTTCAAATCCTTCTACGCGTCCTGTTACTATTTGTAATCCGTTAGTGTAATTACCTATTTGTTCATCATCAATATCTTCATCGATAGGTGCAACACGTTGTACTACTGGAGCCATACCTTCGCCGTATAAATCTTCGATTTCATGATTTAGAGCTAAAGTGCCTTCTGCTAATTCAACTGTAAATAGTGGATCTAATTCGCCAAATATTTTACCAGCATCGCTAGGTTTAATCGCAATTGGTCTTGCTGTAATTTCAAATTCACCATTGATATATCCGTTTGCCGCGATTGTATAGTTTGTATTCATTGTTCCTTCTAATAATGAAGGAACTAAGTCATATACACCTTTGTCATCTTCTTGACCTAAAGGATAGTCTGCACTTACAGTCATTGAAGGACGAGTTACTGTGAATGTTACGCCTAGATCATCTCCAGTGATTACGCCATCAACTACGTATCCAGCATATCCTAATTCATCTTCATTACCATAAACTTTTGTATCATCGTTTGCAGTAACTCTAACTGATTTTGGATTAATTGTTAAAGTTGTAGTTTGTGTAATAGTAACACTTGAATCGCCTGGATGCGGAATTGAAATTTCAACAGTGTATTCGCCTGCATTTGTCGGTGGTGTTGTTAGTGTATCACCATTTGCATCTTTGTAGGTAATTGTTACATCATCTGAATTTAATCCGTCTAAATCTACGTTTGACATATCATATTCTTTTTCTTCTTTTGAATATTCAGTTGTCATTTCGTCAGCTACAATATTATAAGTTTTTAATTTGTATTGTGCTACTAGTTCAGTATTGAAAACACCTAGTGTAATAGCTTCGCCTGGACTATATACTTTTTCTTCTGGATTTGTTGTTGAAGGATATCTAAATGTTAGCTTCCATCCGTCAAATTCAAATCCTTCAGCTGGAGTTGGCTCCCCAGTTAATACATTTGTTTCTTCGCTAGCGAAGTATTCCTTGTTATCAATAAAGTTAGTAC
Source organism: uncultured Oscillospiraceae bacterium (assembly GCA_964369915.1). Taxonomy (GTDB): domain Bacteria; phylum Bacillota; class Clostridia; order Oscillospirales; family Ruminococcaceae; genus RGIG3102. The sequence continues at coordinate 26,885 of CAYJGG010000017.1, forward strand.
TGCTTGTTCTTGCATTATAATCTGCCTGTGATTCATAGTAAGTTATTTCATATATTTCAGCCGTTAAATCAAAGTTCCAATTAACTGTAACTGATGATACTTGCTGGCTATTTACAAACAGTGGAATTGTTACTGTACCATTCCATGGGCTAAATTTAAAGTCGCCGTTTGAATCAATGATTCTCGTTGGCATATTATTATAATATGGTCCTTCGTTTCCGCTAGCAAGTCCGTTTTCTGGATTTATGCTAGAGTTTACAGTCCATTGCCAGTTTGCAAGTTTTGTTGTGTATCCTTCTGCTTCTAAAACAGCTGTAATATCATTTACAATACTTGGTGATATACCTGTTTCTACGCTTCCTTTTGGATTGCTTTCAAAGCTGAAAGTTTCAATTCCTGAAATAGCTTCTAATTCTGCTCTTGATAGACCTATTCCATTAACTAAATCAATTCCTACGCTTTGTTCAAGGTTTAAATCTTCTATTTTTAGCCATTGAGCTGTTAATGTAACTGGCTCTCCTGGCATTACGAGCTTCGCGCCACTTTGATAAATAGCATTATCTGATGATGATTTCCATCCTATGAAAATATGTCCATCTTTTGTAGGATATGAGCTATCAATGTAATAATCTTTATCTTTATATATTAAGTTTGGTATTGTGTAGTCCGCTGTTTTACCTTCGCTACTTTTACCACCATTATATGAATAAGTTAATGTGTATGAATTTAATATCATACCGTCTACGTGTAATCCAGTAGATTGCGTTTTCATTACATACCATAAAATAGGTGCATCATCAGGAAGACTTTCTGTAAGTTTTCCAAAAGAGCTTTCATAATATGTTGAGATATTCCCACTTTTAGATGCGCTATACATTGAATTATATTCACCAACAGTTTCTGGCAGAATATTATCCGCAACTAATTGATCTAATAACACTTTAACATCATCTGTTGAATTCATTCCATCAATATAATAAGTTGTTGCAGCTGTAGTAACTGTATTTGGTGTTAAATCATCTAATAAAGTTCCATCAACTTCTTTAGTTAATTGGTATCCATACTTTGGTGCATAAAGGCTATCTGAAGTCGCTTTGCCTGCATAAGTAGCAATATAGTAACCTACATCATCTGAAGCAACTACACTTTGGTGCACAAACATTTTCATTTGGAATGGTGTTGGTGTTGGTGTTGGTGTTGGTGTTGGTAAAGCTCCCACTGCACCTTCTAATTCATCATCTAACCCTGCTGCCATTGCACCTGCTTCAGAAGAAGCACTTGGTGTTGGCGAAACTTCTGGTGACGCGCTTGGCTCAGCTTCTTTTTCTGGTTCTGGGCTTGCTGATGCCTCCACACCACTTTCAGGAGATGCACTAGGGCTAGCCTCTGGAGTTGGCTCTGGAGTTGATTCCGGAGTTGGCTCTGGAGTTGGCTCTGGAGTTGGCTCTGGTGTTGGTTCTGGTGTTGGTTCTGGTGTTGGTTCTGGTGTTGGTTCTACTGGAATTTCTAATTCCGTTGAAGAACTTGACGCTGCATCACCTAAATCTTGCGTTGATGCAAGCGTTGGCACTGCAACACTAACAACCATTGTGACAGCTAAAATAAGACTTACCGTCTTTTTATTTAGTATCATTAACTTAAGTAGTTTTTTCATTGTTTTTTTCCTCTTTCAATAATTACATTAATATTTTATTTAGTACATTTATTAATTCTAAAATTTATAATTGCTACAACAATTTTTGCGCAGTAATTTAATTTTGCAAGCCTATTATATCATTTTTTTGTTACAGGACAGTTACATAATCCTTAATTAATTTATTTTTCAGTTACATATGCGCATTAATTTTGTTACATTGTAATTTTAAATGTGAAAATTGTGTGAAAATCGACACTATTTTAATATTTTAAATCATACTAATTTTTAATCATCCAATTTTAAAACTGCTGTAAATGCTTCACTTGGAACTTCAACGCTACCTAACTGACGCATTTTCTTTTTACCCTCTTTTTGTTTTTCTAAAAGTTTTTTCTTTCTAGTTATATCGCCGCCATAACATTTCGCTAAAACGTCTTTACGCATAGCTCTTACTGTTTCTCTTGCAATAACTTTTCCTCCGATAGCCGCTTGAATAGGAACTTCAAACATCTGTCTTGGAATATTATCTTTTAATTTTTCAGCCATCTTCCTTCCTCTTTCATATGCTTTATCAGCATGAACGATTAAAGAAAGAGCATCAACTGAATCTCCGTTTAGTAATATATCTAGTCTTACAAGTTTTGCAGGCATAAACCCTTTAAACTCATATTCATAGCTTGCATATCCCTTACTTCTACTTTTTATAGCATCAAAGAAATCATAAACTATTTCACCTAATGGTAATTCATAGTGTAAATCAACTCTATTTTCATCAAGATATTTCATATCTTTAAAAACCCCACGTCTATCTTGACATAAATCCATAATTTGTCCAACATAGTCTTTTGGAGTATATATATGCGCATCAACTATTGGTTCTTCACTTCTTTCAATTCTAACTGGATCTGGATAGTTTGTTGGATTATCTATAAACATTTCAACTCCATCAGTTAGCGTTAATTTATATTCAACACTCGGTGCCGTTGTAACTAAGTCTAAATCGAATTCTCTTTCTAGCCTTTCGTTTATTATTTCAAGATGTAATAATCCTAAAAATCCACATCTAAATCCAAATCCTAAAGCAACCGATGTTTCAGGCTCGAATAATAATGATGCATCATTTAATTGTAATTTCTCTAAAGCTTCTCTTAAATCTGTGTATCTTGCTCCGTCTGCTGGGTAGATACCACAGTAAACCATTGGAGTTATTTTTTTATATCCTGGCAATGCCTCGCTAGCTGGATTTGTAGCATTAGTTACAGTATCACCAACTCGTGTATCCTTAACCGATTTTATTGATGCAGTTATATATCCAACTTCACCAGCTTTTAATTCTTTTGTTGGCACTGATTCACTAGCTCCCATTTTACCAACTTCAACAACATCAAACATAGCTTCTGTTTGCATCATTTTAATTTTATCTCCAGGTTTTACACAGCCTTGCATAACTCTTACATATACAATAACGCCTTTATATGTGTCGTAATAACTATCAAAGATTAAAGCTTGCAGTGGAGCTGTTTCATCGCCTTTTGGAGCTGGAATATCAGTTACTAATCTTTCTAAAACTTCTTCTATTCCTATTCCCATCTTAGCAGAAATTCTAGGCGCATCTAAGCAAGGAATACCTATAACGTCTTCCACTTCATGCGCTATTCTTTCTGGTTCGGCCGATGGTAAATCGATTTTATTTAATACAGGCATTAATTCAAGACCATGTTCAACTGCCATATATGTGTTAGCTAAAGTTTGAGCTTCTATGCCTTGTGAAGCATCTACAACTAAAATAGCTCCCTCGCAAGCAGCTAAACTACGGCTAACTTCATATCCAAAGTCAACGTGGCCTGGGGTGTCGATTAAATTAAATTCATAAGTTTCGCCATTGTTTGCTTTATAATTTAAAGTAACCGCTCTTGCTTTAATCGTTATCCCTCTTTCTTTTTCGATATCCATATTATCTAAAAGCTGTGCTTCCATTAGCCTTTTTTCAACAGTTCCTGTCTTTTCTAAAAGCCTGTCCGCAAGCGTAGATTTACCATGATCTATATGTGCAATAATACTAAAATTACGTATATTTTCTTGTTTCAAGTTTGTTCCTCCGTTTTATAACTCATTATCCTTTCCATTTTAACACAATTAAAGTGAAAATAAAAGATTTTTTATTCTAATTTTAATTTAAATTGTAAATATTCTATAAATAAAAAGCAGACTACTAAATAGTCTGCTTTTACTTATTTATATCATTTTAATTAGATCTCTAAATCTATCTGATAAAAATTCTATATTTTCTTTTTGAAAAATCACATCTTTTTTTGTGTGAATTTTATCAATATAATATCCAATTATAGGTTTTTTATTAAAAGCCGCTACACCAATGTTAACAGGAAACCCCATTTGATCAGAAGGATATATAGCTTTTGAAGATTTTTCTAATATGGCTGTTTTATTTTCGCTTGAAATCATTGTCTCTTTTAATTTTTCACCATATTTATTTTCGGCTTTTTTATTATGTATTATTAAAAAATAATCTCCATCAGAAACGCAATCAAAATTAACTAACAATTTATCCTTCATCTCTTTTTTATATTTTCTTTTTATTTCTCTTGAGCCTATAAGTCCTTTTTCTTCGTTATCAAAAAATATAAATGCTGTGTTTTCTTTTTCTTCGTTTGATAATTTACTCATAGTTTCAATAAGTGTTATAACGCCTGATGTGTTATCATTTGCATTATTTTTATTAGCTTTACCAAACATTATTAAATACAAAACACTAAAAATAACAAAATATTCAAAAAGTATTATCAAAAGTAAATTATCAGTAAATAAACTCATAAATCCAGCCGCTAAAGCCACTATTAACAATAATATTACCGCTAACAATATTTGATATCCAAAAGTTATCACTAGATTTTGTGGTGCTAAAAAATTCGGAAATGGCATAACCGCTGGCGTGTCATAATGCGCCCCTAAAACCACTTTAGCTTTTTTTATATCCCCTACAATTAAATTTCTATTTTTCATTAATCCTTTTTTCTCTTCAACTTTCATCGAAGGGAAATTTTCTTTTAATAATTTTATGAATTCATCTTTTTGTATTTTTGATTTTCTAATTTGATATTTTTCTAAAATTAGTTCCGATAGCTGTGTCATATATTCTCCTTTTTATTACACCCCGTACATATCATAATTATTCATTTTAATGTATCAAGTAATTATACTACAGCTTTATTATCAAGTCAAATAACAAAAAAACAAAAATAAAGCTTGACTTAGAGTTCACTCCAAGTGGTATAATTCAATTCAAACTATAACAACAAACTAGGAAGGATTTATTATGAATTACAGTAAAACAAAAAAACTAACCCTTGCATCTTTATTCTTAGCTCTTGCACTATTCTTACCATTTTTAACTGGACAAATACCTCAAATAGGCAGTATGCTTTCTCCAATGCATTTTCCTGTTTATATCTGTGCACTTGTTTTAGGTGCACCGTACGGGATATTAGTAGGGTTTATCTCTCCTATTCTTCGATCATTAATGTTTGGTATGCCACCACTTTTTCCAGTTTCAATAGCGATGGCTTTTGAAATGGCAGCTTATGGCGCTATTGCAGGAATAATTTACTCTAAAACTAAAAAAACACTTGCTAATTTATATTTTAGTCTTATAATATCAATGATAGTAGGAAGAATTGTTTGGGGGAGTGTACAATTTATTTTGTTAACTTCAACTGGATCTACTTTTACATTCGAAGCTTTTTTATCAGGAGCACTTTTTTCAGCAATACCTGGTATTATAGCACAATTAATTATTGTTCCTATTTTAGTTAAAGCACTAGAAAAATCTCTTTAATCTTAATTTTAAATTTATCCCTTAAATTTTATCCTATTTACATAAAAAATCATAAAAGGAATATAATCCATGACAATAAATGAAGTTAGCAAACTATACGACTTATCTGCAGACACTTTAAGATATTACGAAAAAATCGGACTTATCCCTCCGGTTAATCGCACAAGTGGTGGTATAAGAAACTATACCGATGGCGATTGTAAGTGGGTTCAATTTATTAAGTGTATGCGAAATGTCGGTATTCCAATAGAAGTCTTAACTGAATATGTTGATTTATTTAAGCAAAACTTTGATACATCTAAACAAAGAAAAGAAATTCTTATTACTCAGCGAAAAATTTTAAATGAAAAAATTAAAATTCAAAAAGCTGTTTTAAAAAGATTAGATTATAAAATTTATAGATATGAAGAAGAGAGTGAACTCGAAGAAGACTTAAGAAAATATTATTAAACAATAAAAAAGAGGCAATGCCTCTTTTTTTATAAAATGAATTTATCTATTTTTTTCTATTTCAATTTCATATTGCCATGCAGAATGAACTTTTTTATCATAATCATTCCCTAAAAAGAAATCTATGGCTATCGCAAGACTTCTATCCCAAAAATCCCAATCATGAGTGCCTGTCCATTGCATAAATGTAAAGTCTAAAGGTAAGGTTTTCATATAATCTTTAAACATAACATTTGTTTTATACAAATAATCTTCAGTTCCACAAGTGCATAAAATCTTAGGTTTTTCACCTTCTTTTAAAGTAGATACTTTTTTTGCTAAAATAGAAAGCTCTAAATCTTCTCTAAATTTAAATTCTGGCCCTAAAATAGGAGCTAGAAATCTTTTTGCAAATGCATCTTCTTCTTTAATTTCATTTTGTCCAAGTCCCACAGCTCCTGAAAAACTTGCGCAAGCAGCATATAAATCAGGTCTTGATAATCCTAATAGCATTGCTCCAAATCCACCCATCGAAAGCCCTGCAATAAATGTTTTTTCTCTAGTAGTTGGAATATTGAACATTTTACTTAATTTTTGTGGCAACTCTTCAGTTAAGTATGTAAAATATCTCTCACCTGCAAAATTATCAGCATAAAAACTATTATGTGCTGTTGGAGATATTAAAATCAAATTATTCTCTCTTGCATATCTTAAAGCTGCCGTGTAATTAAACCAAGAGCTACTATTACCTTTCATTCCATGTAAAAGATAAATAACCCCTTTCACCTCATCAACCTCTTTATACTCTTCAAAATCTAAAGGGAAAAATAAATCAACTGCAATATTTTGGTGAAGCATTTCTGAAAAAATATCCACTTTAATGAAAGCCATAATAAAATCTCCTTTTTTCTAATATAATACATTAGTCTTATTTACATATTATACCATATATATTTTTATTTCTCAATGTAATTTAATAAAATATTTCACTTTAAAAATCATATTGTTTTTCTTTATTTTAGATAAAATTCCTCAACACTTTCTTTTTGATTACCTAATATTTTTTGTATCATAATATATCTGTCAACAATTTTGAAATTTAAATCACATATTTCCATTGCTTTTATATATAAAAAATGATAGATTATATATATATTATCAAATTAATAAATTAAAATATAAAGGATGATTGTTATGGCTAGTAAATATAAGATTGGCGTAGATTTAGGTGGCACTTCTATAAAAGTAGGTATCGTTAGCGAAGACAATAATATTATCCAAAAAGGTTCATGCAAAACTTTAGCTACTCGTCATTGGGAAGAAATCGTTGATGATATGATTAAAGTGATTTACTCTGTTTTAAATAAAGCTAATTTAACTCTTGATAACTGCGAATCTATTGGAATCGGATCTCCTGGCGCAATCGATGTCGATAAAGGAGAGGTTGTTTTTGCTGGTAATTTTAAAAGCTTTGAAAACATTCCTTTAGTTAAAAAAATTAAAGAAGAATTTAAACTTCCTGTATTTTTAGAAAATGATGCAAACTGCGCTGCTCTTGGCGAGTTTGTTGCAGGTGCTGCAAAAAATATTAAAAATGGAGCTCTATTCACTCTTGGAACTGGTCTTGGCTCTGGAATAATCTATGATGGTAAAATTCTAAAAACTCGTCCAGGTGGATTAGAGTATGGACACACTACTTTAATTAAAGGTGGTGAAGCTTGTACTTGTGGTAGAAACGGTTGTGTTGAAACTTATTGCAGTGCCACAGCATTAGTTAAATTTTCAAAAATTGCGGCTATTAAAAATCCAGATAGTCTTTTAAATAAAATGTGTAATGGCGACATTGATAATATGGATGCAAAAATCCCTTTTGACGCTATGAAAAAAGGAGATAAAATAGCAAAACAAGTTATTGATGAGTATACAGAAAACTTAGCATGCGCTCTTACAGATTTTTCAAATATATTAAACCCAGAAGTAATACTTATAGGTGGTGGACTTTCAGCTCACGGAAAACTCTTAACCGATCCTATTAACAAATATATAAAAACTTTCGGATTCGCCTCTAATTTTTTAGATGTAGCCGAAGTAAAAACAGCAACACTAGGTAATGACGCTGGAATCATAGGCGCTGCAAATTTAATTTAATAACCATCCCACACTATTATATTTGTTAATTAAGCAATAAAAAACATTTTATTTTTTGCTTGACAACCCATATTTTATATGCTATACTATATAAGCCTTGAAAAGCGAGTATAATATCGCGGAGTGGAGCAGCCTGGTAGCTCGTCGGGCTCATAACCCGAAGGTCGTCAGT
>CAYJGG010000018.1:0-32344 GCA_964369915.1 uncultured Oscillospiraceae bacterium
TTGCTGATTCATTAAGAATTCTGGGCTATAAACATCATATATTTCGCTAAAAACATCATCAATTCTAAATCTAATCTCATCAAACCAAGGGCTATTCACTTGAATTTCTATCCAAAATTCATATTTATTTCTATATCTTGGCGGACTAAAACTTTCTCTTGAAGATTCGTTTTTATATATTTCTTCGCTTTCTTCTTTTAAATCTAATACACAATTCATAACTTGAGAAATGCTAATAATATCTGCATTTGCTTCTTTAAAATCTCTAGCTTTTGAATAAATAAACGTGCCTTTATTGGTATCGATTTTTAATTCATTATCAGCGCCTAAACTTCTAGTTGGAGAAAAAGAATTTAAAGCAATTGCATTTTGTTTTCTATATTCTAGTTGCTCTTTAATTTCTGCAACTGATGTTCTTCTTCTATCTGAAAAAAATGGTGAAAGCTCTTTTGCGCAATCTTTACACATGTTGCCATCATCTAATTTTCTGTTTCCTAACAGTCCAATTTCTCCTGTGCAAATATCGCATTCTTTTTTATCAAACAAACCCATAATAAATATTCCTTTCTATAAAACAGTTTAATTTTAATTCTATTTTATCAAAAGTATGGATTGTCGTAAATGTGCCGAACGGCACATTTTAATATAGCCTTACTCATATAACTAAAACACGTTTAATAACAATTAAATCGGCTCTTTATATAAGTAAGACTAATTATTTATTTTGATGAAATCCAACCATTACCTATAACATAGACAACAAGTTCCATCGAATTTTTGCATCCTGATTTTAAAATCATATTTTCCATATGTCTTTTAACAGTCCCTGTTGCAATTCCCATTTCATCTGCTATTTCATTTCTTGAATAAGATTGGCATAAAAGCCTTAAAACTTCAAGTTCTCTTTCGGTAAAAGGGCTTTCTCCTACTGCAGTTGGAATTGTTATCGGTTCCGGAAAACTTTTTTTGTTATTATAAACTTCTCTTATAATTTGAATAAACTCATTTATTGGTCTTGATTTAGATAAAAAAGCGTCTGCGCCTGCATTTTTTGCACCTGGAATATACGAAATCTCATCAAATCCAGACATAACTATAACTTTAATATCATCACCAAATTTTTCTTTTATTTTGCTAGTGAGCATTATTCCACTTATACTATCTTCAATAGATACATCTGTTAAAACAATATTTGGTTTTAATTTTTCACACATTTCAACGACAAAATTGGCATTCACGCTACTTCCAACAAGCATCATATCATCTTGCTTTTCAATAACGCTACTAAATGCATCAACAACTGATTTATGATCATCAACTAATAAAACTCTAATTGGTTTCATTTTATTTTACCCTTTCTTAATCTAAATTATTTGTTTTTATAGAAATAACAATTGTAAATTCTGGCATAATTTCAACTCTTAGTTTACCACCCATATTTTCAACTCTATTCCTCATTCCTGAAATACCAGATCCTTCTTTAATAGATTTTGTGGGATTTTTGCCATTATTAGTTATTTCAATAATATATGTATCTTCAATTAAGTCTATTTTAGAAAACACCTTTGTTGCGCCCGCATGCCTTGATGCATTAGTTGTAGCTTCCCTTAAAACAGCTAAAAACATAATCGCTATTTCTTCGTTTTCAGGCAAATCCCCTGTTAAAATAATTTCAAGATTAATTTGATTAAAATATTCACACAATTCTAAAAAAACTTCTCTTACATTACCCTTATCATCTTGTTTAATTTGTTTTATTATATCTTTTAATAATAAGGCTGTATTTTTATAATCATTAATATCTTTACTTTGTATAGTTCTTTGTATTATCGTTAATCGCTGACTCATAACATCGTGCACTTTAGTTCTAATTCTTGAATATTCTTGCTCTTTTTTAAGTGTTTGCATATTATTTGAAAGCATAAGTATTTCTCTTGACTGACTTATTAACTTTAGTTTATCTTCTTCTAATTCTTCGAGTGTGAGCATAGTTTTAGTTACATCAACAGCTATTATTTCATAATATTTTTTATTATTTTCTATAAATTCAATTCTTGAAAATCTAAAAGATTTATTTCCTGATTTTAATAATAAGTCACTGCCAACTTTACTAACTGTTGCCCCTACTATATTACCCTGTTTTAAATTTTCCCAGAATTCATTTGCATTTCTTTGCTCTTTTTCAAAAAAGGCATCTACTAAATCTTTCATTCTTCTATTAATTAAATAAATATATCCATTTGTATCGCTAAAAATCACGCCAGATGGTAAAGTGTTTATTCCGTTTTTTATAGAAGATAATGAGAGTTCATTTTTTTGTTTTTCTAAAGCTGTTATCGTCATTATAAAAGAGCGATATAAAAATAATGATAATGCTATTAAAAATAAAAATGGATAGTCTATATTTATAATATTAAAAATAAACGACTGTGCAAATATTAAACCTATAATGATCATCTGCCATTTTTCTTGTTTGTAAATTACTGTAATAATAACTAATACTACTGCAAGTAAATTTAATAAAAAGTACAAGTCCTCGGTTTGAAATAAACCATATCTAATATTATTTAAAACGTATATTGGCTGTAACGAAAACACACAGAAATACATAAGTAAAACTATTTCGCTTATAATATTATTTTTTTTAAAATTATTATTATAAATAGAGATTCCTATATACGCTGTTTGAAAAGCTATATTAAAAATTGCTGCAATAAATAATATTAAAAGTATCCAAGAAGGATAAAAATAAAACTGTATCATTTAATATCCTCCTTTTTTAATTTAAGTATTATCGCCTGAGTTTCATCCCACGGCTTAATTAGTATATCGCTGTTTTTAAATTCTTTTAAATCTGATTTTTCTATAATTATTTTATCAGGCGTAAATGTGCAATATATATTTTCTTCCTTTTCATAAATATGCACTATAATATTACTACAATTTTCCCACGCTGATTTTTCTATAATAAAACTGAATAATCTATAAATCGCTAAACTATCTTTAGTTTTTATATTTTGTTTTAATAAACATCCTATTGTGATTTTTAAATCTATTGGCTGTGTAAATTCTTGCATTTCAGATATATAATTTATTAAAGAATTTATAGATTGCTCTTTTTCATATAATAAATTGATTAATAACATACATTCTCTTTTAACTGTGCAAACGACTATATTTATTATACTCATTATTTTTTTAGCATTAGAATGCGTGTTTAATTTATCTAAAAACTGAGATATTTTATCTGTTTTATCATTTAAAACTATATCAATATTATTAAAAGCTTCTCTTTGTGCACGAAGTGTTGAAAGTTCTGTATCAACTTTTGCTTTTCTTTTTAAAAAATTATTATTTTCTAAAAGCTCAAAATTTGCTTTTCTTAAATCTTCTTTTGCCATATTTAAAGAGGTGTAATCTTCATAATAATAAAAAGTTCCTTGTTCTATTGGGGTTTGCTTTAATATATAGTTTTCATCTAAGTTATTTCCAATATTAGATTTTGCAAAAACATTCTCTTTTACATCTCTTATCTCCATTGCTAAACTTGAATTTTTAAATAAAATATCGTGCTTTTTATTTGTTTGCACTAAACTACTTTGCAAACAAGATTCTATTAAAATCATCATTAATATATTAACTGAAAATGTTAAATCCATATCTTTTATAGCATCAATTTTCATTACAACTAAAATTGCATAAAGAAGTATTAATCCTACTGCACATAATGGATATATAAATGCTGCTTTTTTTGGTGAAGTAATACCTTTATAAATTAAAACTGAAATTGAAAACACAACACTTAAACCTATAAAAGAAAAAACAAAATAATATCCAATATCATATGTAAAATAGCTATGATAATAATTTGATATATTAAAAACAAGTGTGTGCAATTCATTCGTAAACACTAAACCTAGCATAAATAAAGCAATAAAAAAATATATTCTATAATACTTATCTATTTTCTTTTTATCTTTAACATATCCTGAATTAATAGCAATATAAACGAATGTTGCTGTTATCATTATAAGAGGTAGATAATATAAATACCAAAGCGTTGTTTCTAAAAAAGGATTGTTTGTATTTGTTAATTTTAAAAAGCCTAAAGTTATAAAAATAATCCCTAAAAAACAAGCATAAATAAGGCTTTTTCTTACTCTAATTGAGCTTACTCTATTAAAAATAGATATTAAATATATAACAGAAATAACAAGCATAATAATATACCCTACTGCTATTTCTTTTACATTAGTAAAGCCTGTTATCCTATCATTAAAACTTTGCCTTCTAATTGTTTTTGCAACAAGGGCTGCCGCTTCATTATATTCAGTTATATCTTCTTCATTTTCAATTAAAGTTGCTTTTTCATACTCACTTTCTAAAGGATAAAATTCAGTATCACAGCTTTTATCAATTAATCTATATCCTGAATTTATTAAGTGTTGATTAATATTATCATCTAATAAAATATCATCTTTATATCTCAAAATTCCAACTTCAAGGCTGATAGTTCCATCAGTTGGGATTATAATTTCATAATTGCCCCCTGATTTAATTAAATTCACTGCAACTGAATCATAAGTTATGCTAATTGGCTTTGAAAAATCGTTTATAAAATATCTTTCATCCTCAATTATTTTTTTAATATCTTGGGCTAATTTATCTTCATCATACTCAGAATATAAAGCATTAGCCATTGATAAAAAAATATGATGAGATTTTGATAATTCCCATAATCTGTTTGTAGGAGTTGCCGATAAATTAAAATTTATTTCTAAATCTGAATTTAATATGTCTTGAAAGCTAGTTATTTCTTCATTAGTTTTTTCTTTGTTAATTAATATAACAACTGTTTGTATAAACTGCGGCTCAAAAGAATAAGCTGAATTTGATTCTATCAATAAATTTGCCTGATTTGAATAAATTAAAGCGGAGTTTTTATTTTTAAATTCATTCATCGCAGTGTCAATTTCACTTTGGAAAACATTTATTTCTTCATATTCTTTATTTATAATATTAAAATATTCTCTATCTTGATTAGAAATAATTAATTTATTACCACTAATACTTTTTGAAGAAAAAAACATCGCAAACAAAAATATTATAATCAAAATTATGCCTATTTTTTGCTTTTTCAAATTTAAAACTCCTCTCTTAATATTTCATTTATTAACAATATATCTATATAATTAACAGTATATACATAAACTTAATATTAAGTACATTATACAATGAAAAACAATATTCTACAATATTTACCAAAAAATAAAACCTTATAAACTATCTAAAGTTTATAAGGTTTTTTATTTATACTGCACAAATTATGCCCATTCGTCTTCTTTTTTAGGCTTTCTAATATCAGCAAGTAAGAAATTTTCCCATAAAAACCATTCTTGTGTTGAGTCTTTTTTTCTTAATTGTAGATGTCTTGCTGTATCTGCTCCACCTGATTTTAAATACACTTTTATATATCCATCACTTAACTGGTCATCACTATAACTTGTTTTATAAACTTTAACTGTTAAAGGCATAGAAGGCTCGTAATTATTTTCATATGTAGCGCCTTCTAAATAAGATGTTGCTAAATATTCTTTATCACGAAATCTATCTGCTAAAAACTGTTTATCATAATTTGATAATGGTTTTGGGCCTTTTAAAAAATTTAGCATTTCTATTCCTAATTCGCTATTTTTACTATAAACACAAAGAGCTGCCACAATAAGAGCTGCCACTTTATTTTCATTTTTTAAATCTGCCCCGTCCATACTTTTTAGTTCTTCTAAAGAGTTTGGAATTCCATTTAAAACAACACTCACACTACTTGCATGTGCCAATCCATCACTGTTTTTTTGTGCTGAATTTTTAATTGTTGAAGTTATCGAAGATGTTATTGAAGAAGCCATTGTTCTTTTTGTTTGATTTACAAGTTTATCTAAAAAGCTCATATTATACCTTCTTTCTTTAATTATATTAATATAATTATATATCAATATAATTTATTCGTAAATGTGCCTTTTGGCACATGGTGAAGTAATTTATACTCTTTTTATATATGCATTATAATTTAAAATAAAAATTTTGATTATTGAATATATTAAAAGTGGCAATAAAATTAGTTGCACCATATCTCTTGCATTTAAACTAAAATATTCTAAAAAAGGGATATCCTTATTTAAAACTAATTCTTTAAACACATAATTTTCTCCATATACACTCCCTATATCAAGTCTTATTATTTTAGTGTTAGTAGGATATATATATAATGCCTCATCTGTTACTGAAAATTTTGGAAATAATCTTTCGTTATTAGAAAAATCTTGATTTTCATTTTCGATATAGTATGAACATACAACGCCTGTTGCTGGGTTTTCTAAAAGATAATATATGCTTTTTATCTCTTCATCTGATTTATATATCATCTGCGCATCACTGCCTATGGCTGTTAATGATAAATCATCATTAATCATTAAATCATTTAATTCAAAATCACTAGCTGTAAGCATCTTTTCTTCATGATTTAAAATAAAATCACTTATAAAATTAAACATCCCATTTAATAAAAATGCTATTATAGTTATAGAGTAAATAATAAGTAATGCATTTTTTTTGATATTCAATTTTTTTATTATATTAATCATTATTTCCCCTTTTCACTGAATTTATATTATAGATAAAAATTCAAAAGTTATATCATTATTATCATCTACAATTTTATATAAAACTGATTCGCCCTCTTTACTTTTTTCTAAATTATCACTAAACAATTCATTATAGCTATTTATAAAATCATCATCACTTCTTTCAATAAAAATAAATTCACAATTATTTTCAATTAAATAATCTTTAAATTCTTCTATCGAAAGTTCGTAGTCATAAGTTCCGTCTGCTTTGTTTGGCAATACCATCGTTCCACCGCCAAAGCTATATTCTAATTGAAGTGGTAATAAATCTGCTGAATATTGAAACCATCTATTGCCATTATCACCCTGGCTGATAAAATAAATTTTTCCGTTTTCATCTTCGCCTAAAACATCTATCATTTTTTCTGCATTTTCAACTAATTCTTCTCTTTCGTGTAAAAAACCATCGTGGTAATCAAGGTATGACATTCCTATTGGAACATATTGATTATAGCGGAATATAAACACTGCTAAAATTAATATTAAAGCTGTTGTTGGAAGAATAATAAATTTTTGTTTTGCTTTTAAAATAGATACACTTAAAAGCATTACACTTATTATAAACCACCCTATTAAATATGGATAAACATATCTTTCATATCCAACTAAACTCGTGTTTACATCTGATTTAAATATAAAAACATAGGTGAAACCTAAAAAGGTGTAGTATGCAAAAAAACCTAACACTGAAAGAATATTAAAAAATATACAGCTATTTCTAAATTCTTTATCATTTGTAGAAACACTCGCAATAATTAGTATTATAATTATAATCATCATAACTAAAAAGCAAGAGCCTATCATTGTCATATCAATATTAAAAAAGGCTGAAACCATCATATTAAAAATATCGCTAAATTCTTGTGTTCTATCTATTCCAAAAAGCTGTTTTACACCTTCAATTAGCATTCCAGCCATACTCATTTGCTCTTCTCCACCAATGTCACCGAATGGATCTGCACCTGTTATATTTTGTATATATTTTGACCAAGCTAAAAAGCCTAATATAATAACCGAAAAGTTTAATAGAATATGAGATATTTTCGCTTTAATTCCAGAAATATTAAAAAAAGTTATCTCTTTATTTAAAAATAATATATCAAAAGATATTATTCCCCAAGCAATTAAAGTAAAAGGAAGTGCTGTGTCTTTAATCATTAATAGCGCTGTTAATATTATTGGTATTGGCCATAATTTAGCCTTTTCGATTTTTAATATATAATAAACGCTAATTGCAGCACAGAAAAACCATCCCATAGGAATATCAGCAATAGCGAGTCTGTAAATATCGCTTGGCTCTATTAGTGGTCTATAAATAGTGAATATATATGAAGATAAATACGCTATTATTAATAACGGAACTGCTATAAATGATTTATTCTTTTTAAAAGGCGTTAATAATGCTATAAAAACGCTAATGGCAACTATATTTATTCCAACAAATATTCTCCATTGAGAATATTCTCCAATAAATTCAAAGAAATAACCTAAAACAATAAGCCCTGCTTTTTGAGAAGCAACCCACGCCCAACCAATTTCTGCTGTTGCAGGAAGAGAATGATTTAATTTCATCATTTTTACAGCTGTTCCCCAAAAGCTAAATTCATCCCAAGAAGACAGTAGCGGTTTTCTTATTCCAAAAAAGATTA
Organism: uncultured Oscillospiraceae bacterium; assembly: GCA_964369915.1. GTDB lineage: Bacteria > Bacillota > Clostridia > Oscillospirales > Ruminococcaceae > RGIG3102. The sequence goes on from CAYJGG010000018.1 coordinate 8,333, forward strand.
TCATCGCAACACTTATTATAATAAACGCATAAAAATAAACCGAAAATTTAGGTAGTTTTATCTTTTTTGTAATAATAAAAATTAAAATTATTATAGCTAAAATAAAATAAAGAATTGTTCCAATGAATAATATATTAAAAACACCAACTGCTAAAAGATATAGCATAGTAAACGCTACTGCCACTAAAGGGGCAATAGCATCTGGTATTTTACATTTAAAACTAAAGAATATAGCGAAAATTACTAACGCTGATAAACTTATTAGAGTGTATATAATATCCATTAAAAAAACTCTCAATCTATCTAATTTAATAATATAATTTTATAAAGCATATTTATAAAATTATATCATAATCACTAATTAAAATCAATGAAACAAGAAGAGAAAAGTTTGTGTTTTACTTTTCCCTTCTTGATATAAAATTATAATTAAATTTCGTCTTTATCTAAATCATACATCACACTTAAATTAATATGACAATATCCATTTGGATTTTTTTCTAAATAATCTTGGTGGTATTCTTCTGCTAAATAAAAAACTTCGAGCGGTGTATTTTCAACAACTATTTTTTCACTATATTTATTTTTTAAATTAATTAAAACTTCATCAACTACGTTTTTATCTTCACTATTTTCATAGTAAATGCCTGAACGATATTGAGGACCTGTATCGCCACCTTGTTTATTCAAAGTGGTAGGATCTACAACTTTAAAAAATCTAACTAGCAATTCTTTTAAGCTAACTTCATTTTTATCATACACGACTCTGACTGTTTCTGCATGGCCAGTATCTTGTTTGCAAACTTCTTCATAGCTTGGATTTTCAGTTTTTCCATTTGCATAGCCTGAAGATGCATCATACACTCCTTTAATTCTTGCCATATACGCTTCAACTCCCCAAAAACATCCGCCTGCTAGATAAATCACGCTTAGATTTTTTTCTTTTATTAAATTTTGTAATTTTATTTCGTCCATTTTTATAACCTCACTTATAAGTTATTTTATTTTTTATAATACCACACATTTATGTTTATTATTTGATAAATTTAATGCATTTATATAAAAAATGTATTTTGCTTGAATTACTATAAGGAATAATATACAATTAATATAGCTAATATTAATAAAAGGAGCTTTAATAAATGCAAAAAAAAATCAATAATTATTTAACTAGTGCATTCTTATTATTTTATATATTCACCTATTTCATTATATTTTATAACTATTTTAAAAACACAACAATTATAGATAGTTATAGTTTTTTAACTGTGCTTTCTTTTATTTTAAATTTTGGATTATTATTTTTAATAAATTATATAATACAAAAAAATTATTCTTTTTTTGATAAAAGCTATAATAAAATTTTATTAGTATTTTGTGTTATATATTTTATCATAATAGTTATTATTGGAATTCAATTGCGTTTTACTCCTGCTTTTGATATGTCTGCAATTTATAATAACGCTATTGAGCTTGTCGAAAAATCAACTATTGCAACTATCGATTATCCAACTACTTCAAAAGATTATTTTTATTATTTCCCTAACAACTTAGGTGCTTGCTATTTTTTAGCCATATTTTTTAAATTTGCTAATATACTAGGAATTACCGACTATTTTTTAGTTGGAATTATTGTAAACTCAGCTTTAATCTCCCTTACAATTTATTTTTCAAGTAAAATATTAAGTATTATTTTTTCTACAAAAGAGGCTATTTTAGTTTTAGTGTTTTTTATTATAATGCCTGCTTTTCTTTTTGGTTCTGCCACATTCTACACAGATTTTTTATCTATATTTTTTCCTATTATAAGTTTTTATATTTATTTAAAATTTATTAATGCTAAAAATAATAAATCGAAAATTTTACTCGCTGTTTTATTTTCTATACTACTTTCAATAGGCACACTAATAAAATTCACTTCTATTATTATATTTATTGCTATAATAATTTTTAGCATTTTAAATAAATCCGCTAAAAACACTTTTATAATCACAACTTTTGGAATAACTTTTTTAATTTTTATAACGTCTACCTTTTCACTTATAACTAGCACAAAATTAGATGAAGATTTATCTTATAAGTACTCCACTCCTTACACTCACTGGATTATGATGGGGCTTAATGGCAATGGTAGATATAATCCTTCTGATTTTGATTTTACTCGCTCTTTTTCTAACATAGACGAGAGAAATGATGCTATAAATGATGAAATTTTAAGAAGAATTGATGATTTAGGAATATCTGGATTACTTAATTTATGGGAAAATAAAATGGAAGTGATTTTTTCTGATGGGACTTTAGGTGCATCCGATTTTTTAGATGATAATCCTGTAAACACAAGTGTTTTTCATAACTTTATTTTGTATCAAAGCCCGAATTTTAATATTTATAAAGCGTGGTGTGATGGAGCTTTCTTACTTATAATATTTTTAGGAATATTAAAATCATTAATTCTTTTATTTACTAAAGATTTTGATAATCCTATAATCATAGCACTTATAACAGCCACTGGTGCAATGCTATTTTTCTTTATGTGGGAAACTAGCAATAGATACATAACAAATTTTGTTCCAATTTTAATTTTAAGCGCAGTTTCAGTATTTAATATTAAATCAAACTTAATAAAAAAACGCCCTATAAAATAGGGCGTTTTAATTATTTGATTATTATTTTACATTGTAAAAACAATCTAAGCCTTGATATTCTGCAACATCGCCTAATTCATCTTCAATTCTTAGTAATTGGTTGTATTTTGCAATACGGTCTGTACGGCTCATTGAACCAGTTTTAATTTGACCTGCATTTAAACCAACTGCGATATCTGAGATGATTGTATCTTCTGTTTCACCTGAACGGTGTGAGATAACACAAGTGTAGCCAGCTTTTTTAGCCATTTCAATAGCATCAAAAGTTTCAGTTAAAGTACCGATTTGGTTAACTTTAATTAGAATTGAGTTACCAATTCCTTTTTCAATACCTTCTTTAAGGATTTTAGGATTTGTAACAAATAAGTCATCACCAACGATTTGGATTTTTTCGCCGATTCTATCTGTTAGAGCTTTCCAGCCGTCCCAGTCGCTTTCTCCAAGACCATCTTCAATAGAAACGATTGGATATTTTTCAATCCACTGTGCATACATATCAATCATTTCAGCAGTTGTTTTAGTGCCTTGTCCTGATTTTTTTAGATCGTAGTTGCCTGTTTCTCTATTATGGAATTCTGAAGCTGCAACGTCTAGTGCGATTGCAAGATCTTTTCCTGGAACATATCCAGCAGCTTTAATAGCTTCAACGATTAATGTTAATGGTTCTTCATTACCATCGTTACAGCTAGGAGCAAATCCGCCTTCATCACCAACGTTTGTGTTATAGCCTTTTGATTTTAATACTTTTCTTAGTGCGTGGAATGTTTCAGAGCCCATTCTTAGAGCTTCTTTAATATCTTTTGCACCAACTGGCATAATCATAAATTCTTGGAAATCAACTGTTGAGTCTGCATGTGATCCACCATTGATAACGTTCATCATTGGAACTGGTAGAGTTTTTCCGTTAAATCCACCGAAGTATTTATATAGTGGCATTCCGTAAAAATCAGCCGCTGCACGAGCAGTTGCCATTGAAACACCTAGTAGAGCATTTGCACCTAATTTTGATTTAAAATCTGTTCCGTCTAGTTCTAGCATCGCTTTATCAACAGCGTTTTGATCTGTTGCATCCATTCCTAAAACTGCTTCTGAGATAATATCATTTACATTGTTAACCGCTGTTAAAACACCTTTTCCTAAATAACGAGTGTTATCACCATCTCTTAGTTCTAAAGCTTCTCTTTCACCTGTTGATGCACCTGATGGTACCATAGCACGTCCAAACGCACCTGATTCTGTTGTAACTTCAACTTCGATTGTTGGGTTTCCACGAGAGTCAATTACCTCACGAGCATAAACATCAATAATATGTGGCATATAAATAATCCTCCTTGTTTGTTAAATAATTCACATACATTATAACTTATTAAACTTAATATGTAAAGCAAAAAAATGAAACTCACATCTTTTTTTCATATTTTAGTTAAAAAGTATATAAAAGTATATATTTACTTATTTTATTATACTATATATCAAAGTATTATGTAAATAAAATTTATGTAAACAATTTAAATTAAAATAAAAAATGCTAAGATTTTATATCTTAGCATTTTTTACTTTTAATTATTAGATTTTGAAAGCCCTATTAATGCCCCTATGCTTCCAGAAATTATATCTCTAAATAAAGAAAATGTTACTGTGTTGCTTGAATTCATTGCTATTAAACTACTAAAATTTCTTGCTATTAACATAACGATAAGACAAAAGACACAAGCTGTTGTTAAAACTATAATTTGTGCATTCACTCTAAAATTTTTAGGTAACACTGTCTCTTCGCTACCATCTACAATACCACTTTCTAAAATTATATTATTATCTATTATTTCTGTATTATTATAAATCATTTTTGGTGTTTCTAAGGATTCATTTTGAGTAAATCCGATTTGGTTTGGTTTTTGAACTTTTTGAGTTTTCTTTTTTGCTGTCACAGTAAAATCACTACTCGACACCATACTCATTATATATCCAAAAATCGAAGTCATTGCTGTTCTAAAAACTATATCTATCTGCGCTAAATCTTCAAACGCCATTTCAACAAACAAAGACAAAGCCGATTGAATTAGTAAAACAAAAAATATAACTATAAGACCTATAAATGCAATATTTTTACTGCTCATTCTTTCTAAAACTGATTTTTCTTCGTTCATAATGTCCTCCTTTTTATAGTTTCGTTTAAAAATTAAAAAAGGCAGTGGATTTTCCTCCACCGCCCTTTAATGCTATACTACTGGGTCTACAGCTTTTTCTGCAACCATTTGTGCAAGTTCAACTGTATCTTCCATTTTCATTCCAATTAGCATTTGGTTTTTTATAACATCTCTTAACATTTTTTTAGCAGAGCTATTAACCTTCATTATATCTTCAAGGGATGCTGCACCCTCTGAAGTTTCAAGTGTTCCAAGTGCAAATTGAATTTTTTCAGCTTCAGCATTTAAGATGTGTGCAAGTGATAATTCTTCCATACCAATTGAAGAAAGAATAATATTAACAGCATCATCTCTATCGATATTAACAGTTGAGTTAATATCTGGAATATTAGGCATTGACATAAGTAGAATCTCCTTTTATTTTTTTGTTAGCATTACACCAAAATCCGAACACGTTTAATAATATTCAAATCGGCTTTCTAGCTGCGTTTAATTATCTAATTTAAGCGGTTTTGATTATTTGAGTAAGGCTAATTACACTATATACTATGATTTTTAATAATATTATGTTACAAATTATTTTCTATATTTTCTTTTAATTTACTAAATAAATTATTTAATGATTGAACATCTATTATGTCTTCATTAAAAAAATCAATTTCTTTATTTATAAAATCATTTAAATAATTATATTCGTATTTTAGTTTTTTATTTAAAAGCGTGTAAGTGGCGTATAATAATTTTATTTTTTCGTTTTGTTCTTTTTCTTTTTTTAAAAACAAATCTCTTTTTTCAACTAATTTTTTTCTATAAGCAATCATTGCTGGCTTTTTGCCGTCCCAATCTATAGATAATCTATATTTTTGCTCCAATTCTTTTATAGTGCTTGCAAATTTCATAATTTCGTTTGTAAAATCTTGCTCTTGTAAAATTAATTCTTCGCTTTCACTTTTTGATTTTAAGTAAGATTTATATAATATTTTGTATTCATTATATGTTTGTTTTAAATCTAAATTTTCAAAAATATTTTTTAAATTTATATCGCAACTATTTAAAAATTTAAATTCTAACTCTAATAAATCAAAGTCTAAAGCAAAGTTTTCAAAATCTTTTACTTCACTTAGGAACGTTTGCCCTTTTAAAGCATTAAAATCATTTTTAATTTCATATAATTGATTTTTAAATTTTTGCTTTTCTTCTTCTTTTTTTATAATATCATTTAGATTATTAAGTATAAGTAAATAGTCTTCTTTTTTACTATTACTATCACTTAAATTAAATTGAATTTGTTTTGCTATTTTTTCTGTTTTTATATTTTCATTTAATTCTGATATTATATTTTCAAAAGGCGAATTTGTATTTAAAATTTTTTTACTTTGTTTATTATCAAAAACATTTGAAAACAAACCCATTATATCCCTCCTTTTATATAACAAGATGTTATATTACTATATTCAAAGCTTTGTAATAGTGTCAACTGTATAAAACATATTATATTATAGTAATGCAACTATTTTTGTGCATATTATTTTTTTACAATAAGGAGAACTATTATGGGCATGCCTGAAGTACCAAAAAGAGATAAACTACCTAATATTAAAGATGTTTTAATTCAAATTTTAGAATCTGTGGCTTTAGAGGAACTCGCTATGGCACATATTCTTAATGCTGAAGGAGAAAAAATGCAGGCTGTTATTGCTAATTTAAATCATCATAATTTTTGCGATGATTGTATTAGTGATGTATTTAAAGGAACTAACACAACTATAAATAGCTTAATTATGAAAGAATGGGTTATGTTAAATAAAATTTCTAAAGCGTTTGATATATTTGAAAAAATGGAAAAATATGATTGCAAACCTTATCATCCTTGTAAGTGCAAACAACACGAATATAAACCTAACTATAAATGCTGTAAATGCAAAGATAATCACTGCGAAGATTAATATTAAAACTAATTATAAAGGAGGATAAAATGCCAAATTTAATCATTAGCGTAGATAGAACAAGTGGAAATTATGAAAACACTTTTATTTATTCTCTCAACGCTAGTTTTAATGGAATATCCGGAGATATAAACTCCGCAAAAATTAAAATTTTTATACCTGATTATTTGAATATTTTTTTAGGAGAAGTTCAAAATCCTGTTAAAAATATTATTGAAAACAAACTAGAAAACGGAACTGAAATTATTTTTGATTTTGAAAAAATTACAGATCTTGGAATTGCTGTTCGCATTGGTTTTGGAGTTTCGTTTAAAACTGAGGCTCTTAATACTAAACCTTATAAAGCAACTGCTGTTTTACTTATAAATGAAGAAGAAAATATGTCTGCTTTTTGTGATGAAATATCGCTTTTATTAATTCCAAAGTTTGATATAAGAAGAGAAATAGTTCTTCCATCTTCTACTCCAAGTAGTGGGAGCGCTGTCTATTATAAATTAACTTTAGAAAATTTTGGCGATTTAGGAGCTGAAATAAATAATATTAGCATAATTTGTAATGGTACTGATAATTTAACTTTAGATAATTCGTATCCTGTTATAGGAAAAGACGTTTCAAGTAAATTTAGCGATAAATCTGCAGATGATATACAGGGCGTTTTTAATGAGAATAACTTAAGTTTTACTATTTTAAAATATAAAGGTCAAAGCTATGAATTTATATATCGAGCAGTTATAAGTGTCTCTTTAGATGAAGGTGAAGAAGTTAGCAGTTTAGCTTTATTTAAAATCGAAAATGAAGAATATAAAGAAAATCTTCACGCTGTTATACTCTCTTCCCCTATTTATGATGCTAATATTTCAATTTATGCCCCTGATTACAGCCTACAAGATGAATATATTTGTTATAGAATAAACGTTGAAAATACAGGCAATCAAATATTAGCTAATTCAATTTTCAAAAATGAATTACCTGATGATATTTCTTATTATCAATTTAAAACTGGCTCATTTCATATTGGAGCATTAAATCAAAACTTATCAACTGAATATTTTATAGATTATACAACAATAAATGGCAGTTCAGGAAGAATTGGTCCATATAGCACCGATGTTAATAATAAAATAAATTTAAGCGATATAATTTTAGAAAATGATAATTTAGAAAGTTTAACTTGGAATTTATCCACGCTTGGAATCGGAGTTAAATCAAAAGCCCCAGCTCAACTTTTAGGCATAGTAAAATCTAATTTAAAATCTGAAACATCTGTTATAAATCATTTACATTTAGAATTTGATGCAGGTGCAGTAAGAGGAGAAAAGGTTGAAAATGCTACAACATTAATTGCAAACTATTGCATTTTAAAACCTAGTTTATCCTTAAACGTTGGCACAAATCCAATAAAGCCAGGTGATATCTTAACCTACACTTTTAATGCAAATTGCAAAAACTCAAGGCTAAACAATCCAATTTTTGCATTCTTGATGCCTAAAGAGTTAGAATTTGTATCAAATGAAAGCTACTCTTATACAGATATATTCTCTTCAATATCCCCTTTAAATCCACCGCCTGTAATTATTGAAAATTTTAATGAAAATAATGACACTTTAATAAAATTCAGCTACATAAATGAATATGCCTTTAATTTTAGACAGCTATCAAATATTAAAATTAGTTTTGATGCAAAAGTTAAAATCGGCTCACTTGGAATTATAACCTCTTTTCTTTTACTTAACACTTCAAATAGTACTGGAGTTATTTTAAATACAGGAGATATTTATCAAGATACAAATAATATTGCACAAGATGAAAGTGTTTCAAAGAATTATGCAAAAACAGGCATAATTAAAAACACAATTTTATATTTTGTTTCAACATCGTCTAATAAAAAAATCAAAGGGCTCTTAGACAATGAATTTATAGAAGAACCTTTAATAGGAAAAACAGTTAACGGTGGCACTTTAGAATATTTAATCAGCATAAAAAACATAGGTAATGCTAATTTAGAAAATATTGAGATAGTTGATATTCTCCCATATATAGGCGATACTGGCGTTATTCAAACTAGCACAAAACGAAATAGTGATTTTAATATATATGCACTTAGCGAAGTTGTTGCAACGGTTTTACCTTTAAATGAAAGTATTGATTTTGATATTTTTTATTCAAAAAGTGTTAAACCTATAAGGTTTGGTGCAAGTTTTAATATTATAGGCGAAGATGACGATTGGACAAAAGAGCCTTTTGAAGATTTAAGTTTATTAAAATCATTTAAAGTAAAAACTAAAAGTTCTAGTTTAGCACCGGGAGAAACTTTAAAAATATCTATAACAGCTTTAACTCCTTTAGGAGTTAAAACTAGTGCAGTCGCTTGGAATTCCTTTGCCGCCGATGTTACTTATTTAGATTTAAATAATAATTTGCAACATTTATTAGCAATAGAGCCTGAAAAAGTTGGTATTCAAATTGTAGACACTGATTTAGATAAGGTTAGCATTAGTGGATACTCTTTTATTGATAATAATTTAGATGGATATTTTAACAATGATGAAAGCTATGTTAATGATGTTATCGTTTGTTTATATGATGAAAGTAAAAATTTAATTCGCTACACTTCAACTACTCCTAGCTTTGAAGAAAAAGACGGGCAATATATTTTCCAAAATTTAGATGCCGGAAAATATTATATTAAATTTATAATTGATGATAAAAAACTAAAATTTACAAAACAAAATTTAGATAAAGATATCGGTAGTAAGGCAAATAGTAAAACTGGATTTACCGGAATTTTAGATTTAAATAATATAAACAAATTAGAAAATATTAACGTTGGTATAATCCCTCGTGGAAAATACACCCTAGAAGAAATTTTAAAAATTAATAATCAAACACGAGGTGTTGTAAGAGATGTAATTAAAAATCAAATGCTACTAGCTATGAAACAAGAAGATGTTATTGAACTAATTGAAAATTTAAAAAAATAACTTTTTTTTAAACAGCTATACATTTTAATTGATTTATTAAATTAAATTTGATAAAATTATATATATTAAAAAAAGAAAGGAATAATTAATTATGAAATATCGTATAGTTGGCGAAACTCTACCTGCTGTTATCTGCGATTTAGACGCTGGAGAACACATGATAAACGAAAGTGGCTCTATGTGCTGGATGAGTCCAAATATGAAAATGGAAACTATTGGAGGAGGTCTTGGTAAGATGTTTGGCCGTGCTCTTTCTGGAGATTCTCTTTTCCAAAACAAATATACAGCTGAAAATGGTCCTGGACAAATTGCTTTTGCTAGTAGCTTTCCTGGCGCAATTAAAGCATATGAAGTAACTCCTGGTAAATCTTTAATTTTGCAAAAATCTGCATTTTTAGCTAGTACATCTGGCGTTACACTTGAAATGCACTTTAAAGGAAAAATCGCTACTGGTCTTTTTGGCGGTGAAGGTTTTATTATGCAAAAAGTTAGTGGTAATGGTATGGTTTTCGTTGAAATAGATGGTCATGCTGAAGAATATGTTCTTCAAGCTGGGCAATCAATCATCGTTGACACTGGGTATCTTGCAGTTATGGACGAAACTTGTAGTATTGAAGTTAAAACTGTTCCTGGTGTTAAAAATATGCTACTAGGTGGAGAGGGAATATTCAACACTGTTGTAACAGGTCCTGGTAAAGTTGTACTTCAAACAATGCCAGTTAGTGGAGTTGCTTCAGCTCTACGCCCTTACTTCCCAACAACAGGCAAATAATTTACATAAAAAAAGCGCTGATTTATTTCAGCGTTTTTTATTGCGTTATTATAATAACATTGATATAATAGTATTTATTAGAAATTTAGAATAATTGGAGAAATATATGATTAGCTTACTCTTACCATTAATTTATTTAACATTTATAAGCCTTGGGCTACCTGATGCTGTTCTTGGTTCTGCTTGGCCAGTTATCAGCAATGAATTTTCAGTTTCAATATCTAATATGGGTATAGTTACAATAATTATCTCTGCTGGTACTATATTTTCAAGCCTTAACAGCGATAGATTAATTCATAAGCTCGGTGTTCATAAAATAACTGCAATGAGCGTTTTTTCAACTGCTATTTCTCTTTTTGCATTTTCACAAACAAACTCTTTTTTAGCTTTATGCCTATGTGCTATTCCATACGGCCTTGGCGCTGGTAGTGTTGATGCTGCTTTAAATAATTATGTGGCTGTAAACTATGAAAGTAAGCATATGAGCTGGCTACATTGTATGTGGGGCGTTGGAGCAACTTTAGGGCCATATATTATGGGCGCAGTTTTAACAGCTGGCACTAGTTTTAGATTAGGATATATAATTTTATTTGTAATTCAAATTATTTTATCAATAGTTATCATTATAAGTAAACCAATTTGGAAAAATAAAATCGAAACAATTTCTGCTAATGAAAATTATAAAGTTTTATCTTTAAAAGAAATTTTTAAACTCCCTGGAGTTCCCTTTATCGCTGTTGCCTTTTTTTGCTTTTGTGCTGCAGAAAGCACAGCAGGATTTTGGGCAAGTAGCTATTTAGTTTATAATAGAGGGATAGCGCCTGAAATCGCAACTAGTTTTGCCTCTTTATTCTATCTTGGAATAACTATTGGTAGAGGTATCTGTGGATTTATTGCTATAAAATTTCATGATAGAGAGATGATTCGCGCTGGCGCTTTTTTAATGCTAATTGGAATTTTAATACTATTTATTCCTACATATGAAATAACTGCTTTTTTAGGAATTGCCATTATAGGGCTTGGTTCTGCTCCTATTTTTCCTTGCATTATCCATTCAACTCCTGAAAATTTCGGCGTTAAAAATTCACAAGCCGTAACTGGTGTTCAAATGGCTTCTGCATATACTGGCACTTTAGCTATGCCAGCTTTATTTGGAATTATTGGAAATTCTATTGATTTTAGTTTATACCCTGTTTATCTTGGCATAATTATTCTTACAATGCTTATAATGTATGAAATAACTTTAAAAAAGGTGAGAAATATAGAAATTTCATAATAATTTAACCTTATCAACATTGACTTGATTATAAATGTAATATATAATATTTCTAATGTAACATTTATATTAAAACGATTATTTGTTACTGACTAAGTAAAGGAATTAAAACACTATGGATAAATATAATCTTCGAATATCGGTTATGGGCAACGAAAATATTATAAATAGTATAAAGAAAGTGGAAACTATCGACAGACTATCTGTGTCTTGTATTAAAATTGATGTAGCTGATGAAAACACCTATAACACAGCTGATGTTATAATTTTTGATGCTAATCAAAACATAAGGGATATTTATAAAGTATATAGAAAAAAAGCACCTTACTGCGTTATCGTTTTAGTGTGTGAAGACGAAGATATCATGGATATATCTTTAAAGTATCAAGATGAAATTTTTGATATTTGGAAAAATGACTGCTGTGCTTTATTTAATTATAGAGTTAGAAATTTTCTGTTTCGCATGAGGGATTATCTTGATGCAGAATTAGCTCAAAAACAATTAGACACTTTAATTGATAGCGTTCCTGATTTGATTTGGTTTAAAGATGTTATCGGCTCTCATATTAAAGTTAATGATAGCTTTTGCAAAACAGTTAATAAAACAAAGGAACAAATCAAATATAGAGGACATTGCTATATTTGGGATTTAGATATAGCCGAATACGAGCAAGGCGAATATGTTTGTATGGAAACAGAAGAAGTTGTTATAAAAGAGCAAGGCACTTTTTTATTTGATGAAAAAGTTAAAATTTCTGATGAGATGCGTCAATTGAAGACATATAAATCTGCAATAGTTGGAAGAAATGGCGAAACCTTAGGTACAGTTGGCCTTGCAAGAGACGTTACAGATATTTGGAACACTCACGCCGAATTTAAAACTTTAATTAACCATCTGCCTTTCCCTATGATGATTGTTAATAAAGATTATAATTTTGTTAGTGCTAATGATGAATTTGATAATATTTTTGGAGTTCTTAGTGACTTATCAGATTTTGATATATCAATATTTGGAAAAAAATTCTTTAATAGTGATATTGCTATGAAAAAAGAATTAAATAATGTTATTGAAAGTAAATTAATTAATAATGGAAAAACTTTAACTTTTTCTATTGAAAAAAGCCCGATATATGATGTATTCCAAGAATTAAATGGATATTTCTTTATTTTCAATGATATTACAACTCAAAAAGAATACGAACAAAAATTAAAGCTAATTTCTCAAACTGATGATTTAACAGGACTTAATAACCGTATTGCAATTAGAAATTATTTTGATGCTAATCATTCTAATGTAATTAATAATAAAACACCTATTAGCGTTATGATGCTTGATATAGATTATTTTAAAAACTATAATGATATGTATGGACATGTTAGTGGAGATAAGATTTTAACTAGTGTTGGTGATATTTTAAATAAAATTTCGCAAGATGATAATGATATATTTGTTTCAAGGTATGGTGGAGAAGAGTTTTTAATTGTGGCTCTTAATAAATCAGTTGATGAAACTAAAAATATCGCTACTAATATCCAATCTATGCTTAGAGAATATAATATTGAGAATAAATCATCAGAAATTTCCGATGTATTAACTGTAAGTATTGGCATTTCATATTATCCTGAAATAAATAATACTCATTCAGTATCTGAACTTATTAAATCTGCTGATAAAATGCTTTATAAGGCAAAGGATAGTGGCAGAAACACATATGCATTTTCAAATAATTAATAATAAAAAACAAGCCAAAACTTTAAAAGTTTTGGCTTGTTTTTTATTTATATGTAAATACTCCATAAAATGATGGCTTATCTTGAGTTTCGTTATACCCTTGAATAACTATTTTTTTATCACTTATAGATTTATTCAATGAAAACTCTTCTTTTTCTTTTAACTCTGAAGTAAAATAAATTTCCATTCTTTTTAAATTTTCTAAATTCTCTTCTTTATCACTTAATGCATCAAAACAAAAATCGCTATATCTTAAATTATTAACATGCCCTACCATATCAAGATAACTTTTTCTAACTTTTTGCGTGTCGCCTTTTATATATTCATATTTTTCTTTAAAAGTTGGCTTTGCTTCGATTAAAATATTTTCAGTTGCCATTTCTAAATCAAAAGGAAGTTCTCTATTTCTATAAATATTTCTTGTTTCTAAATCAATTAAAGTTGAATATAAAGTGGCACTTAAAATATGCGTTCCATCTTCTTGATGAATAGTTAACTCACGTCTAAAACTAACGCCTTTTTTTCCTGCAAACCATGTTTTTCCTATTAATTTTTGCTCTCTATTTTTAATTGGATTTATTATATCTGCTGTTAATGATAACAAAACCCAAGACACATTTTTATTTAATAATTTTTCAAAATTAATATTAAAATTAATTAAATGCCTGTCCACCATAGAATTGATAATGTAGTGATATCCCCCTGGTGTAAAGTGTCCACTTTTTCCAAAGTGTGAAAACTCTAATTCAGTTTCATAGCTATAATCAGTTTCTTTTTTACTCATTTATATATCACTCCTTTAAACATCTTTATAATACTCTATAACATTCTAACATAATTTTAAAAGCTATTCAATAGATTTAATTTATACTTTAATATAAAATTAACTTTATTTTGCTTGCATTTATTTAGTTTTTAATATAAAATATATAAGTTAATTTAATTTACAATAAAGGAGAATAACATGAGCATTTTAGAAGTTAAAAATCTTAATCACGGCTTTGGTGATAGAGCTATTTTAAACAATGTGTCTTTTAGATTATTAAAAGGTGAACACGTTGGATTTATTGGGGCTAATGGTGAAGGTAAATCAACTTTTATGAATATAATAACAGGCAATCTAATGCCTGACGAAGGAACTATTGAATGGAGTAAAAATGTGAAAGTTGGCTATTTAGACCAACACACAGTTTTATCAAAAGGACAAACAATAAAAGACGTTTTAAGAACAGCTTTTGCTCCTTTATACCAATTAGAAGAAAAACTAAACGGCATATATGATAATATGGGCAGTGTAGAAGGCGATGAACTTGATGAATTAATGCAAGAAGCTGGCGATATTCAAGAAATCCTTTCAGTTAGAGATTTTTATATAATCGATACAAAAGTTGAAGAAGTAGGAAGGGCTTTAGGCCTTTATGATTTAGGATTTGAAAAAGATGTAACAGAACTTTCAGGCGGACAAAGAACAAAGGTTTTGCTTGCAAAATTACTACTTGAAAAGCCAGATATTTTATTACTAGACGAGCCTACAAACTATTTAGATGAATCGCACATAGAATGGCTAAAAAGATATTTAATAGAATATGAAAATGCATTTATTTTAATATCTCATGATATTCCGTTTTTAAATAGCGTTATAAATTTAATATACCACGTTGAAAATGCAGAGTTAAATAGATATGTTGGCGATTATAATAAATTCCAAGAAGTTTATAATATGAAAAAAAGCCAATTAGAGGCAGCTTATAAACGCCAGCAACAAGAAATTGATGATTTAAAAGACTTTGTTGCTAGAAATAAAGCAAGAGTTGCAACTAGAAATATGGCTATGTCACGTCAAAAAAAATTAGATAAAATGGACATAATAGAGCTTGCTAGCGAAAAGCCAAAGCCAGAATTTTCTTTTAAAGAAGCTAGAGCTGCAAGTAAATTCATTTTCCAAACAAAAGATTTAGTTATAGGCTACGATAGAGCTTTATCAAAGCCATTAAATTTAGAGATGGAAAGAGGGCAAAAAATCGTTTTAGTGGGAGCTAACGGTATTGGTAAAACAACTCTCTTAAAAAGCATTATGGGGCAAATCCAGCCTATTAGTGGTAAAAGTGAGCTTGGCGATTATCAGTTTATCGGATATTTTGAGCAAGAAAAAAAATATACAGACAACACAACTTGCATCGAAGAAATATGGCAAACCTTTCCTTCTTTAACTCAAAGAGAAGTTAGAAGTGCATTAGCGAGATGCGGCCTTACAACAAAACATATAGAAAGTATGCTAAAAGTTTTATCTGGTGGCGAGCAGGCTAAAGTAAGACTTTGCAAACTATTAAATAGCCCAACTAATATTTTATTATTAGACGAGCCTACAAACCATTTAGACCAAGATGCAAAAGAAGAACTTAAAAAAGCTATTAAAGAATATAAGGGCAGTGTTTTGTTAATCTGCCACGAACCTGAATTTTACAAAGATATAACTGAAACAGTTTGGAACTGTGAAGAATTTGCACCTATTTAATTTTTTATTTTTAATTCTAAAATAAGGAGATATTATGGGAAAGATAGTTGCTATTGGTGGCGGTGAAATATCAAAAAACAAAACTCTTTTAATAGATAAATTTATAATTAATTTATCAAATAAAATTAACCCTAAAGTTTTATTTATCCCAACAGCATCAAACGATGCTGACGGGTATATCGAGCTTTTTACAAAATATTTTACTGATTTAAATTGTATTGTTGATAGTTTATGTTTAGTCACAAAAGATTTGTCTAAAAAAGAAATAGAAGATAAAATTCTAAACAGCGATATTATATATGTCGGTGGTGGAAACACGAAAAAAATGATGAACATATGGAAAGAAAAAAATGTTGATACATTTTTAAAATCAGCTTATGAAAAAGGAATTGTCCTATCAGGGCTTAGCGCTGGCTCAATTTGTTGGTTTAAATGGGGGCATAGCGATAGTGATATCATTGAAAATGGAGATGAATGTGATTTTTCAAAAGTGACTGGATTAGGTATTTTAAATTTTGCACACTGCCCTCACTATAATGAAACAGGAAGGGAATCATTTGATGAAATGATATCTTTAGATAATATAAAAGGTATTGCATTAGAAGATTGCACTGCATTAGTGGAAATTGATGGAGAATTTAGCATAATAAAATCAGATGAATCCTATCGTTCTTTTATAATTAATAACAATTCAGGTATTGTAAAAAAACAAGAATTAAAAACTGGCATTATAAATATATAATTATTTACAAAAAAGCAGCACTGTATATACAGTGCTGCTTTTAATTATTTATAAATTCTTTAATCGCCATAACAGTTATTTCTTGCTGCTGTTCTCTTGAAATTAAAGCTTTTGCATCTCCGTCTTGCTCTCCATAATTTCCAAATTGAGCATGATTTGCACCTTCTATTTCAACAACATTTTCTGTGTAGTCAATAATGCTTTTCACCCTTGTTTCTAAGCTTCCATAAATAGTAAGTGACTTTTCTGCTGGAAAATCGCCATAAATATATCCGCCTAAATAAATAACGCCCTTAAATAAATCTTGATTTTTGCCTGCAAAACTTCCAGCCATGCTAGAGCCTAGAGAATGCCCCATTATATACCAAGAAGTGATATCTTCATTAGCATCAATAACACTTTGTGCCGCATCTTCATTTAAAAAAGCATAGGTTAATGGCATTTTTACTAAAAAACAATTTATTTCCGCTTCATCGCTAGTTTTTTCAAGTATCGGTAAATACGCTAAATGTTCAGCTTTTGCGCCAGGATAAAATATAAGCCCTATATTTGAAGTTTCTTTTGGATAGATAGCAATTACATCTTCCTCTATTACACTAACATTTTCACTATTTAAAACTTCTAGCGCTATATCATCTGCTGGATACACATCTAAAAGCCAAAATGAAATATAACAAAATATTAAAGTTATTATTCCTAAAATGAAATATCTAATTTTTTTCTTTTTCATTAAGTTAGTCCTTTTTTGCTTTTTTATTAAACATTGTGGATATTAAAAACCAAAGTGTTGAAAAAGCAGTTAAAGGAAGAGTAATAAATACTGCCCCTGTAAAAAGCGCTAACCAGTGAGCGCCAAATATTAATTCAACTAATAAAAAAGGAATAATTGTTATAGCACAAGATATAAAAACATATTTAAACTCATTTTTTAATACTAAAAAATTAACTATAGCCCAAACGATACAAACCACTAGCAAAACTATCACTAAAGATGAAGGTACTCTATTTTGGTAACCGAAATATTCTCTAAGATCAACAAAAAATCCAACAGCAAATATACTCGCTAAAATAAATGGTATTGCAAATTGAATTTTATTTATAGTAGGATTCAATTTTTTCATAATAATACTCCTCTTATTTTCTATTCTATTTTAATGTTGCCAAAATTTTTAAAATTAATAAAATATTTTAATTTTTTTCTACTATATATTTATAAGCTAATTCTGAGCCTACACTAACAGCTTTTTGGCATTTTTGCTTTTTTAGTTCTAGCGCGTTTTCTCCTGTTATATCGATTATCTCTTTACAGACTGTGCTTCCCATTGCCTCTTCAAACTCATAAGCTAACTCATTAAATATACTATATATTCCACCTTCACCAGATAATTGTTCTTTAATTAACTCAAGTTTTTTTAGTTTCATTGGCTCTTCTCTTCCATAAACAGAAGACACAGCAATAACAGCACCTGTTAATGCTCCGCAAGTTAATCCGTATTTGCCTATACCCCCACCAAATCCAGTTGCAAGGCGAATATCTCTATCATTTAAATCTGTTATATCAGCAGCAATTATTGATTTTAAAACACATTCTGCACAGTTTGGCCCTATTTTAAATAACTCAACTGCATATTCTGCAGCTTTAGTGGAACTTTCTATTTTCATACATACCTCCAAAAACCTATATATTATACTTAAATTATACTTATAGTATAAAAAGCACTCGATTAGAGTGCTTTTATTTTAAAATGGTTGCATACTCTTATCATAAAAAGTAAATGTGTTTTTACCCTTATTTTTAGATTCATACAACGCAATATCTGCACACTTAAATAAATCATCATAATTATCCGCGTCTTCTAAAGCTTTTGCAATACCTATTGATGCAGAAACTACTATTTTCTTATCATCTCTTGATATATGAGTTTTCTTTACAATTTCACATATTGAATGTGCTATCCTTGAAATTTCAATATCCTGTTTACAGTCATGTACAAAAATAACAAATTCATCTCCACCAAATCTTCCAATATAATCTGCTTTTCTAATTACATGTCTTAGTTTATTATAAATTTCAACTAGCATTTCATCGCCGTATGAATGCCCTAAATAATCATTTACATTTTTAAAATTATCTAAATCAAAAACAAATAATGTCCCCTCACCTTTATTATCAATATAATCCGAAACTTTTTCTTTAAATGTTGTTTTATTATATGCACCAGTTAAAACATCTATTTCAGATTTTAATAAAAGTTCGAGTTCTGCTTCTTTTTCTTCGTGCATTTCATTTATTGTATAAACGGCTAGTATATGATTTGTCTTTTTATTTAATTTTGCTTTTAATTTTAATCTATGCCATAGATATTTAGTGTCATCAATTTCTATTTTATTTTCGCTAGAATTAATAGTAGTTTTATGTGCTCTATAATCAAATGTTATTTCATGAATTCCTTCTTTAAAGGAATTCTCTACATTTTCTGATGATATTTTTTCAAATAATACTAAATCTTCTGGATGAATAACTTTTATTATTTCTTGTGCGATTTCACTATTATCTCCATCATTTTCAATAGGGATATCAACATCTCCTATTAAAGCTCTTAGCATTTTATTAGCAGTTATATCAATTTCAACTACTATATCTGATATTTTAAGCAGTGTGTCTGTTAAAAAAGCTGTTTTATCAATTCTCACTTCTAAATCTTGAATTTTCTTTTTGTATTCAAACACGTTCATAAGCATTATCATAAACAGTAGCATTACATAAAAAACAGTTAATAATAATATCGGCAACACAATTTGCTGAATTGATAAATCAATTATAAACACTTGTATTTCTAAAACATTAACATTAAATATAAAAAATGCAACTAAAACCACTATTAAAGTTATAATATTAACCTTAAAAACTTTATTATCTAAAATACTTTTAACGGAGTTAATTGGTATGAATTTAATTACTAATATTAATGCTGTAATATGGATTATTAATAGATAGATTGTGTTTTCGGTTATTAAATTAATATCTCCACTACTAATAAATCCCATAGATTTTTTTATAATTAAAGAATGTGCGCCTAAGGATATTGAGCGAATCGCAAAAAAGTGAATAATTACACTTGCGCCAACTCCAATTGAGCTAAATAAATTATCCTTATACAGAATAAACATTTGCATGTAAACAATACAGACAAATGCAAGATATCCTAAAAAGGCATTATGGAAAAAAATTAGTATAAATGCTGGATACAAAAATGCAGCAAGCGCAGCAAAGATATATTTTACAGCTTTATGAAATCTTTCTTTAGCAGTAAAATTTCTCATTAGAATTAAACAAAGTGATGCGTGCGTAAAAAACAATGGGTAAAACAAAAAAATACTTAAATCCATAAAACCTCCTTATTCTAAAGTTTATAATAATATATTAATAAATACACCTATTTATTATTACTATATTATACAACTTTTATTAATATAATTCAAGGCTTAATGATTAAATGTTACTATATATTCAATAAAACTTTACATATAAAAAAACCTCCAAAATAGAGGTTTTTTATATTAATTATCAATTTTTGTTCTAGTTGAAACATAGTTTGAATTTGATTGCCCATTATACATTTTATATGTGCTTTTTCCGTTTTGTTTTGCATCATATAAAGCAAGGTCTGCATTTTTGTATAATTTTTCAAATTTAGTAGCTTCTTTTGGATATATACTAACGCCAATACTTGCTGAAATTCCAACAGATTTTTCTTTATTTTTATAAGTTCTATTAAGTTTATTACAAATCATTTCTGCTTTTTGTATTATCTGATCTTTAGAATTAGCATGTTTCATAAATACAAAAAATTCATCACCACCAACTCTACCTATAACATCGTCTTGTCTAAATAATTTTTTAAGTATATTGGCAACATCCTTTATTGCCTTATCCCCTATTTGATGCCCTAAAGTGTCATTTAGAGTTTTTAGATTATCTATATCTATAATAAATAACGCATGAAAATCTTCTTCATTTGAATTCTCAATTATTTCTTTAATTTTATATTCAGTTGTTCCTTTATTATAAATTCCAGTTAAGGCATCTATTTCTGATTTTTCTGTTAGGAATTTTGTGTGCGTAACTATATCATTTATATCTTCTAAAAATCCGATAGCTTTTTCTGTTTGTTTTCCTTTTTCATCAAGTAATGGAACTAAAGATAAAGAATGCCAAATATATTCACCTTGTGGATTTTGAATTCTAAGTTGTAAGTCTGTGAGTTTTTCATCAAGATTTTCTTGACTAATTTTTTCATCCAATGCTTTTACATCTTCAGAGAATATAAATCCATTATTTATATCATCAAAAATATTTGTTTTATCTTGTTTTCTATTTAATTTTTTTTGATAATCACCTAGTATCGTGATTTCTTTTGTTTTAAAATCCACTTCAACAAAGAATTTATTAATAGCATTTGAAACTAATCTAAATTTTCTCTCATTTTCAATTTTATTTTTAAATTCACGCTTTTGAGATAAAACAACCCAAACGACAAATATTATAAACACTATACAGACATTTATAACATAAAGTGTTGTATCATTTAAATGTTTACTAATATTCGCTTCAACATTATCTGCATTTACAACTTCAAAAACTATCCAATCATTTATATCAACAGGTGTATAATATGCATATCTTTCTTCACTACCTTTACAATACTTAGTTAATCCTTCTTCTTTATTCTCAACATCATTTATAAATTCCTGATATGTAAAACCGTCTGTAAATTCAAATTCTGCCATTTTTTCAAAAAGTAAGCCATATTTAATTATCATATTGTCTGTACTACTTACAGCAACATAGTTTCCATTTCCATCAACTATTTGATAATATCCATCTATTTCATACAATGTACTATTAAAAACTTCCGATAACTTTTTAGTTGAAACAAATCCAGATATATAAGCAATTAAATCGCCACTGTCTGAAATCATAGGAACATTAACGCTAACTACACTTTCCCCTGATGCTGAATCAACAAATACATCTGATATAAATATTTCTTTTGATTCCATTTCTTCAAGTGGTTCGTATGTCGCTACTAAAATAGTTTCGCCATTTGCTTCGTATGAGCCATTTTCTTCAAAAACAACAATTTTATAAAACCCTTCAATATTTACAAGGTCATTAATTGCTTTTATAAAATATTGATCATTTTCTTCTATATTTAAAAAATAGTCGCAAAACAAAACAAGCGAATTTTCATAATGTTTAAATTGCAACTCAACAGATTTTGAATTATTATTAGAAACATCTTGCAATGTCTCTAATATATTTTCTTCTTCATATTCTCTTGTGCTATTTGTTAATGCCACAGAGCAAATTGAAAACCAAACTAATAAAACTACAAAAAATATTAAATTTTTATTGATTAGCTTATTTGTTTTTTTATTTTTATTCATAAAGACCTTCTTAATATAACTTTAATTATATATTTAAATATCATTATAATTATACCATATGCACTTATTATAATCAAACAAAAAAACCACTTATTTATTAAATAAGTGGTTTTAATTTTTGAATATTTTTTAAACATTTCTACCGTTTACTACGATAGTTCTTATTTCATCTTCTTTTGGAGCATTCTTTTTACCAAAGTAAGTTAATGCAACTTGACCGAATTGAGCATAGCTTAAAACATCTTCTTCTGAAGATTCTGGATGTTTTTCTAATAATTCTGCTTTTAATTTATCAAATTCAGGTTGAATTAAATCAGCAGGACGGCAAGAAATAACTTCTTCATCGCCAATTATTTTCTTTTTGAATTCTTCGCTGATTTCAACTGGAGTTTTACCATAGTCGCCTCTAATCATGCCTTTGAATTCTTTAGTTATCATTTTATATCTTTCGCCTAAGATAATGTTAAACACAGCTTGTGTTCCAACAATTTGGCTCGTTGGAGTAACAAGTGGCGGATTACCAGCTTCAAGACGCACTCTTGGAACTTCATTTAACACTTCTTCAAGTTTATCTAATTTTCCAGCTTGAGTTAATTGGCTAACTAGATTTGAAAGCATACCACCTGGAACTTGATAAACTAAAGTATTTGCATCTACAGAAAGTAGTTTTGGATTTAAAAGTCCGTTTTCTAAGTATTTTTCTCTTAATACTTGAACTTTTTCTCTAACAACATTTAATTTTTCTAAATCAAGACCTGTATCGTATTCAGTGTCCATTAAAGCTGCAACCATGCTTTCAGTTGCTGGGTGTGATGTGCCCATAGCAAGCGGTGACATAGCTGTATCAATAATATCAACTCCAGCTTCAATAGCTTTCATTAAAGCCATACTAGCAAGACCTGAAGTGTAGTGTGAGTGAATTTCGATAGGAAGTTTTGTGCTTGCTTTTAAAGCTTTAACTAAATCATAAGCAAAATATGGTTTAATTAATCCTGACATATCTTTAATACAAATACTATCAACGCCAGCTTTTTCTAATTCTTTAGCATAGTTTACATAGTATTCAATAGTAAATCCTTCGCCTGTTGTGTATGAAAGGCAGCCTTGAATGTGCGCTGTTGTCTTTTTAGCTGCACGAATTGCAGTTTCTAAGTTTCTAATATCATTTAATGCATCAAAAACACGGATAATATCAATCCCGTTTTCAACCATTTTAACTACAAATTTTTCAACAACATCATCTGCATAATGGCGATAGCCTAGCATATTTTGTCCTCTAAAAAGCATTTGTAGTTTTGTGTTTGGCATAGCTTTTCTAATTATTCTTAGTCTTTCCCATGGATCTTCATCTAAAAATCTTAAACAGCTATCAAATGTTGCACCACCCCAAACTTCACAAGAATAAAAACCTACTTTATCTAAATCTTCTAAGAATGGCATCATATCTTCTGTTGTCATTCTTGTAGCTATAAGTGATTGGTGAGCATCTCTTAAAAGAGTTTCGCAAACTTTAATTTTAGCCATATTAATAACCTTTCCTTTCTATGAGTTTTGTGTGTATTGCCAGATATAGTTTGGCAACCTTTTGCTAGCTAGAACTTTATAAATATATAGGTATAACTAGTAAAAGGCTCAAAACTCTATGTTTGAAAATTTATTTTCAAACTATTTCTTTTATAATGTGTAAATTTAAAGTTTAATTAACCTACAACAACTAATAAAGCATCAGTGTCAACCGCTTGACCTTCTGAAACTAAAACTTGTTTTACTACACCATCAGCTGAAGCATTGATTTCATTTTCCAT
>CAYJGG010000019.1:0-30320 GCA_964369915.1 uncultured Oscillospiraceae bacterium
TACACATGAGTTAGTAGTACCAAGGTCAATACCTATAATTTTACCCATAATAAAAATCTCCTTTTATATCTTTTAATATTTTTTTATTTTATTTATATGAAAAAGCTCTCGCTTTAACAAACCTATTAATTAGTTATTCACAGCCACCATTGCGTGACGGATAACTTTATCATTCATTTTATATCCTTTTAAAAGCACTTTTGTGATACTCCCAGATTCTTTGCCCTCAACATCTTCATTTAAAACCGCTGCGTGTAAATTAGGATCAAACATTTCTCCAACAGCACCAACTTCAACAACTCCTAATTTTTCAAAAGCTGTTTTTGCAGAAACTAAAGTCATTTCAACGCCTTTTTTATAATTTTCATCTTCACAAGGTGCGCTGATAGCCATTTCTAAAGTGTCGATAACTGGCAGTAGTGTTTGCACAGCATTTGATGTTGCATTTGAGTAAGTTTCGCTTTTTTCTTTTGCCGAACGTTTTCTAAAATTATCATATTCTGCTAAAGTTCTTTTATAAACTTCTGCATCTATATCAATTTGTCTTTGCAGTTTTTCAACTTCGGTTAATTCTTTTTCCTCCTCTATAACCTCTGTTTCAACTGTTTCACTCGCTACATCATTTTCTTCTAGGATTTCTTCTTTATCTTTTTTACTCTTTGCCATATTTATCTTAGTTTCCTTTCAAGTTTTCATTTATTTTTCTATTCCTGTAATCGTTTGTGTTAATAAACGAGAAAAATAATCAATTTTTAAAAACACATCTTCATAATCAATATTTTGAGAAGCTATTATCGCTAAAGTTCCACGCACTCCGCTCGCTCCATAAAAGTTTGTTGATATAAAGCAGGTGTTTTCTATTCCTGATATCGCCAGTTCATCAGCAAATACAACCGATACCTCTTGTTTTTCAGGGGTTATAATAGCTTTTAATCTTTCCTTATTTGAAATAAGTTTTAAAAGATTACTTAATCCTTTTTCATTTTGCGTAACATTTAGTAAATTTTCATGTCCGCTTATATAAACATTTTGATTTCCTGCCTCTTTAACCAAAGATATTATTCCATTTAAAATCTCTTTGTAGGCTATATTTTCATTTGAAAGCCTTTCAAGGAGCATTTCGTAATACCCTTTATCAATATCAGCATAAGAAACAAAGCATAATCTACTATTAACAAAGCTTGAAATTTGCTCTAATTCTTCTTTTTGAATATCATCAGTTATTCTAACAACCCTTGTGTGAACATCGCCTTGAGCTGTTACAGCTACAACAACAATATTAAATCTGCCTGTTTTTAAAAATATAAAATTTGCAAATTTCATATCTATATCTGTTGGCTGCGAAATAACAACTCCAACTTTTAAACTATCAGCGATTAATTTTGATGCTCCAAAGAGAAGTTTTTGATTATCAGTATCTAATTGGTTAAATTTATTTTTAATACTCTCTTTTTCTAAATCACTTAATCTTTTATCAAAACTCATATTATCAACATAATATCTATAAGCCTTATTCGTTGGAATTCTACCGGCAGCTACGTGTGGCTGATTTAAATATCCAAGTTTTGTTAAAAGTGCCATTTCATTTCTAAGTGTTGCTGAGGATACTGCTATATCTAATTCGTTCATTAACATCTGTGATGCAATCGGCTCGCCTGATAGCATATACATTGATATTATAGCTTCAAGAATTAGCCTGTGTCTTTTACTAATATCCATCTTTTTCACCTCATTTTAGCAATCTATTGTGTCGATTGCTAATTTAAGTATATCATTATTTCTCATTTTGTCAATAGTTTTTTTTATTTTCACAATTATTTAACAATCACTGTTATATTATAGCTTTTTTCGATATATTTATCCTTATACAAAATAGGTTTTAATTTTATTTATTATAGACTGCTAATAATTTGCTTTTATTTTTTTAGTGATGTATAATAATATAAGTTATTAATTTAAAATTAGAGAAAGGAAGATATTTTATGGTTTCATCAGTTTATATTCATATACCATTTTGCAAAAAAAGATGTAATTATTGCGATTTTTACACATTTGGCGATTGCGATAGCGTTTCCTTTGAATATATTCTGGCTTTAAAAAGAGAAATAAAAAAATATAATTTATCTTACTGCCCAACAATTTATTTCGGCGGCGGAACTCCTAGCTTACTTTCGCCTAGTCAGGTGGAAGAAATTTTACAGGTTCTTCCCTTTGATAAAAACTCAGAGATAACACTCGAGGCAAATCCTGAAACTCTAACTTTAAAAAAACTTAAAGGCTATTATAACGCTGGCGTAAACCGATTATCAATAGGCGTCCAAACCACAAACCCGTCTTCATTAAAAACACTAGGTAGAATTCATTCAAGCGAAAAGGTTATCGAAGTTTTTAATTTGGCAAAAGAGGCTGGGTTTACAAATATAAGTGCCGATATTATGCTAGGCCTTCCTAATTATTCATATAAAGAGCTAGACGACACCTTAGAGTTATTTTATAAAAATGATATAAAGCATATTTCTTGTTATATGCTTAAAATTGAAGATGGAACAGATTTTTCTATAAATCCACCTGCAAATTTAATAGGCGATGATGAAATGGGAGATTTTTATTTATACGCAGTAAAAAAAATGAAAACTCTTGGATATAATCAATACGAAATATCTAATTTTTCAAAAGAAGGATACGAGAGTAGGCATAACAACTCTTACTGGGAGCTTAAAAATTATATAGGTATAGGCCCTTCTGCTCATAGCTGTTTAGATAACAAAAGATTTTATTACCCGAGTGATATTGATGAATTTATAAACAATGCAAAAACTATAAGTGATGAAACAGTAAGCGTTTTTGATTATATAATGCTTTCTCTTCGTTTAACTAAAGGATTAAATTTAACAACACTTTCAAAAGAATATTCTTTTAATTTTAAAGAAACCACTTTAAAAAAATTATCTCTTTTAGAAAAAGAAGATTTACTTTGTTTTAAAGATGATATAATTTTTTTAAGCCCAAAAGGTTTTTTATTGCAAAATTCTATTTTGCAGATTTTAATTTCAGATATTTAAAAAATTATAAATAAAGGATGGAAAAACATATGCTAACATTAAAAAGAAGTAAAGAACTACTCGCACCAATGATTACAGAACCTCATTTAATAGCGCACTCTATTGGAGTTATGGCGGCTATGGGTGGCATGGCTGAACATTTCGGCGAAAATGTTGAGCACTGGCAAGCAATAGGATATTTACATGATTACGATTATGAAAAATACCCAGACGAACACTTACAGCACACTAAAGACGACTTACTTAAAGCTGGAGTTGATGAAAGTGATGTTAGGGCAATATTAAGCCATGGTTATAAAATCTGTGCCGATATAGAGCCTATATCAAATTTAGAAAAAAGTTTATTTAGCGTTGATGAATTAACAGGTATAATTTCAGCCGCCGCAAAAATGCGCCCTAATGGGATTACTGATTTAGAAGTTTCTAGCTTTATGAAGAAATTTAAAGATAAAAAATTTGCTGCAAAATGCAATCGTGAAGTTATAAAAAATGGCTGTGATATGCTTGGCATGGAGGTGAAACAGGTTAGCGAAATTTGTATAAATGCTATGAAACCTTACGCAAAGGAACTCGGGCTTTTACCTAAAGAATAACTAGTAAATAACTTATATTTTTTCTTGATAAAAAATAATATTAAGCTATCTATATTAACTTTAATAAACATTTATATCTATATATAAAAAAAGCCGTTTTAAAGCGGCTTTTTTTATTGTTTACAGCTTATACATACAATATATTATATCCGTTAATACATCTAGTAATATTTCACCGCTAGTTTATTTATTGTATATAATTTAGAAACATATTCTTGCTATAATAAAACCAAGGTGTAGGAGATGTTGATAAGAAAAAAGGCAAACATAAAAAGCATAAACCAGCAAACTCAGGAAAAGGTTAGGCACAGAGATTAGCAAATTTCTAAGGCAAAAAACTAGCAAAATTCTGGCAAGAAAAAGCAAACGCTGGCAAAGTTTAATGCACAAAGCTTAGCAAAATTTCAAATGCAAAGACAATAACTCCAAATGAAAACTCCTAAAGCAAAATAACGGCAAAGATTATTACTAAGTAAATTATCAATATCTTTAAACAAAAGTAATTTATTTAGGCACTAAAAACCTCAAAGATAGTTCATATACCTTTTTAATCGTTTTTATAATTTAGTGTTTAATAATAAGTAACTCCAATATGCAAAGTTTTTTTGGTTTTTGGTATACCAAGTGCTTTGATGAATTACTTTTATAATCGTCGTAATATAAATTAAAACCAATATTACACCTAAAAAAAGTAGGCAACTAAATGCGGTTTAGTTGCCTACGTTTTATTTTTAATATTTAAGTTTTAATTGCTTTTTAAAATAAAATTTTATATTATCTAATTTGTTATAAAATAATTTCCATAGTTTTTAATTTTGAATTTTCTTTAATAAATTTATTTTTTTCTAAAAACTGTTCTAATTCTTTATTTTCTAAGCTAAATGTGCAAGTTAATTTTTCTATCCCTTGAATTTTAGCGAGTGTTTTTGCAAAAGAAAGACATTTATTTAAATCACCTTTCATTAAAGCTATATGTAAAGCCTTGTTTTTTAAAAATCTTGAACCTATCACAATAACAGAATTTGTTTTTTCATCATAAAAAACTTTTCCTTCTACAGATAATCCTTTTATTGTGTCTTCATTAAATCTATAAAAAGTTCGGTTCATAACTAAGTAGTTATTATATTCATTTATAAAAGGCGTTAATAATTCATTCGCCTTATTATAATCTAAAAGTTTAAATCCAGTAACATCTTCGCTGCTAAAATTTTCCAAATTATATCCTATAAATTCGCTAGCATTCTCAAGCCCGTTAAATTTAGCAAGTCCTGAACTTTTTTCATTATTAATACCAGTATACATAGCCATAGCTTTTACATTATAAAATTTTGCTAATTTTTTATATTCATTATATATTAATTTGCCAGCACCTTTACTTTGATATTCAGGCACAACTCTTAGTGTTTCAAGCCAAGCTGAATTATCAAATAAAACTGTGAATTTTCCAATGCCTATCATTTTTTCATCATCAAAAACGCAAATCATTTCGCCTTTAGTATTGTAAAAATAATGCCAAGCATCATCAAGATAATAATAATCGCCCATTGTTTGTTTTTCAACTCTAAAACATTCTAAAAAATCATCATATTTTGCATATCTTACTTTAAAATCCATAATAAAAACTATCCCTTTCTTTTATATAATATCGGTTTGCTTATTTAATAGTAATTGTACCAAACTATTACTATAATATCAAATTATAAATAAAAGAAATGCCATAAAAAAGAGGATTTTAGTATAAAGTAATACAAATAGTCTAAAAACAGAAAAAACACTTGTAAATGTGCTGAAAAAGTGATAATATATACTTGTTAATTATTTCACTTAGTTAAAAGTAAATATTACAGTAGTTTGGGTGTGCTAAAAATACAGCTTTTACTGGAAACAGCGAATCCGTGTATGTAGATTTTTCTGCCTATGCGATTTTTTTTTAATTTTTTTAAGGGGTATAGATAATGTTTATATTGTTATTTGCACTTTGGATTCTTTTAAATGGTAAAATAACTCTTGAAATTTGCCTATTTGGGCTTGTGATTTCAGGGGCTGTTTACTATTTTATGAAAAAACACTTAGAATACGAGGGTACTGGGATAAAAGGCTTTAAAAATTTCTTTAGGATTATTGAGTATATTTTTGTTTTAGCTAAAGAAATAGTTGTAGCTAATTTTACTGTAATTAAATTTATTTTAAGTAAAGAAGAAATACAGCCTCAAATTATATTTTTTAAAGTTCCTTTAAAAAATGATTTCACAAAAACAATCCTTGCAAATTCAATCACTTTAACTCCTGGCACTATAACTGTAAATTTTGAAGATGATGTTTTTTGTGTTCACGCACTAGACTACACACTAGCCGAGGATTTTGAAAATTCAATTTTTATAAAACTTTTAAAAAGAATGGAGGATAATTTATAATGGTTGAAACTTTATATATTTATTTGTTTACTGGCTCATTAATTTATTTATCATTTTTATTATTCCCATATCTATTTCGTTCTATTATCGGACCTAACTTTTTTGATGCGATTGTGGGAGTTTTAAGTATATCAACTATTATTATAGTAATGATATGCATAATAGCGGCATTACAAAATGAGCATTATATTATAGACGTTGCCCTTATTTATGCTATTTTAGGATTTGTAACAGTGGTTATAGTTTCAAAAGCATATTTAAGAAGTCACACAAAAGATAAAGAGCACGATTTTGAAAACTTAAAAAAGGAGAAAAAAGATGATTAGATTTATTATTTCAGCAATTTTAATGATTTTAGGATTATGTGTTTTCACCTTATCTGTTTATGGGAATTTTAAATATAGCTTTGTTTTAAACAGGATGCAAGTTGCTTCAATTTCGGATACACTTGGTGCATTATTTATTATTTCTTCAATTATTGTTTACACTGGATTTTCTGTTTTAGGATTGAAATTAATATTAGTTATCACCTTTTTATGGTTTGCAAATCCAGTTGCATCTCACTTTTTAGCAAAAACTGAAATCATCACGGATGAAAATATAAAAGAGAAATGCGAGGTAATTGATAATGATCTTATTTGAAACAATCCTTCTAACATTCTTATTAATTTGCGCTATTGCCGTTTCTTTAAGTAAAAATTTATTATCAAGTGTTGTAATATTTATGTCTTACTCAGTTGTTGTAACTGTTTTATGGCTACTATTACGCTCACCTGATTTAGCTATAACAGAAGCTGCTGTTGGCGCCGGCGTAACCTCAACTTTATTTTTTGTAACCTTGCAAAATGTTAATAGATTAAAAGAAGAAGGGGAGGAAATTGATGATGAAGAAGAATAATCTCCTATCCTTTTTTGAAAACTTTGCAAACGGTGATATTAATATCACAACAAAAAGAAAACCAAAATCACCTCGTCGCCCTTCGACTCACCACGAAGAAACTATAGAAGAAAGATATAAAGTTTGGCACGACACAAAAGCTACTAGTTTTTTTGATGCTGTTTATAAGGTTGCCTCTGGGCTTATTTGCGCTATGGTAATTTTAGTTTTATTAATAACTGTTTCTTTTTTACCTGAGTTTGGAAGTGCATATAATCCTGTTAATAATGAAGTGTCTGAGCGTTATATAGAAAAAGGCCTTAGTGAAACAGGCGCTGTTAATATAGTATCTGGTATGATTTTAGATTATCGCGCATTCGACACATTTGGCGAAAGTGCTGTTTTATTTACAGCGTCTGCTAGCGTTATGTTTTTAATGGGTAGCGATAAAAAGAAAAAAGAATCTGGCGAAATGCTAAATGAGAATTATAAAGTTATCCCAAGAGATCCAATAGTTAAAAATGTTGCAAAATTTGTTATACCTTTTGTTTTGATTTTTGGTATTTACCTCGTTTTAAACGGGCATATTTCCCCAGGTGGTGGTTTTTCAGGAGGCGCTGTTATGGGGGCAAGCCTAATTTTATATTCTTCAGCTTATGGTTTTAAAACTATAAGAAAAGTTGTAACTGAAAAATTAATAAAAAATATAACATTTTATTCTCTAGCTTTTTATGCTGTTGCAAAAGGGTATTCCTTTTTCACTGGCGCAAATCATATTCCAACAGGCTTTCCTTTAGGAGAAGCTGGAGATATTATTTCAGCAGGTTTAATCTTACCACTTAATATATGCGTAGGACTAATCGTAACTTGCACAATTTACAGCTTTTATTCTTTATTTACAAAGGGGGAGGTTTAATAATGATAGGACCAAATCTATTAAGCAACTACTACGAAACTGTTGCAATGATTTTATTTGGAATTGGATTTACAAATCTTTTTCTTCAAAAGAATTTAATAAAAAAAGTTATAGGACTAAATATAATGGACGGTGCCGTTTACTTATTTTTAGCAGCTAAAGGCTATATTGAATCACGAATTGCTCCAATAATTGTTGATGGAATAACCGATGCAAACGTTTATATAAATCCTATTCCGTCTGGTCTTGTTTTAACAGGTATCGTTGTATCTGTTTCGATAACTGCTGTTTCACTTTCACTTATAACAAAACTATACAAAGAATATCGCACTTTAGATTTAGATGAAATCATAACTAAAGTGGGCAAGGAGGCGAGCTAATGCCTTTTGTTTTCAATTTTCCATTCTTTTGTATTCTTTTTACAATGGTTGGTGGAATTATAAGCAGTGTTTTAAAAGCAAAACCTGCTTTTTATCTAAATGTGTTTATCACATCAATTTGCAGTATAATGAGTATTCTTTTGCTTATTTATATGTATCAATTTCCTCAAGAGGTAACTTATTTAATGGGACACTTCCCAGCTCCTTGGGGGAATGAAATTCGTTTTGGACCATTTGAAGTTTTAATGGGTGTAGTTTTAAGCGTTGTAATGCTATTAGTTATCATTGGGCAAAAAGATAGAATGTTTTTTAATGTTAAAGAGAAAAAGATTAATCTTGCTTATCTAATGATGAATTTAATGCTTTCTAGCTTATATGCCCTAACTTATACAAACGATTTATTCACTGCCTATGTTTTTATAGAAATAAACACTCTTTGCGCTTGCGGACTTATTATGGCTAAAGAAAACGGAAAAACAATAGGCGCAACAATTAAATATCTTCTTATGAGCCTTTTAGGTTCTGGCTTATATTTAGTTGCAATTATTTTACTATACGATTTAACTGGCCATTTATTAATGCCAAACGTTGGCGAAAGTTTGCAAGGATTAATAGCTTCTGGCTCTTATACATTGCCTATAACTATAATCGGTGGTCTTTTAGCCGTTGGTATTGCTATTAAATCTGCTTTGTTCCCTTTTCACACTTGGATGAGTCATGCTTATAATAATGCCATGAATATGTCGAATGCTATTTCTTCAGGGCTTGTTGTAAAAGGCTATGTTATTTTATTAATTAAATTTTTCTATGATGTTTTTGGACTTGAGGTTATTAAAGCTTTAAATGTTGGGGATGTTTTATTATTATTTGCAACTCTAGGCATTATAATTGGAAGTATTGACGCATTAAGAGAAAAGAATGTTAAAAGAATGCTCGCCTATTCATCTGTTGGGCAAATGGGATATATCTATGCAGGTATTGGACTTGCAACTTATGAAGGGCTTGTTGCCGCTTGCTTTGTTATCATTTCGCACGCATTAACAAAATCTATGCTGTTTTGCTCTTTAGAAGGTTTGATGTTTTCATCTAGCAATTCAAAATATATTGATGGCTTAAAAGGTTCAGCTTATAGAAATCCAATAGCAGCCCTTGGTTTTACTATTGGTGCATTTTCAATGATAGGTCTTCCTTTATTTTCAGGCTTTATAGCAAAATACACTCTATCCATAGCTGCAATTAGCGAAGGTGGATACGGATATTTTATATTAATTGCGCTTTTAATTAGCACAGTTTTAAATGCGATTTATTTTTCAAGAGTGCTTTTAAGTATATTCACTAGAGATTCAAAAAATCAAAAAAGACATAAAAACAGCCTATCATATGCTTCTAGCATAGCTGTTTTTATAGTATTAAATGTGTTAACTGGTGTATTCTATCAGCCAATAATTGAAATAATTTTAAGCGGATTTATTTTATAATAAGGGAGGAATATTTATTTTATGTTTAATTTAATATCAGTATTTTCCCCTATTATCCTAGGGTTTATATTACTTAGCTCTAAAATAGAAAACAGAAAACTAATTCATAAATTTAGTTTTTCTGTTATGCTTTTTACATTAGTTAGCGTTTTTACAAATAATATGTTTTTTAAAAATTCTCAGGTAGATTTTTTAAAATTAATATTAAATATTGAGTATAGTTTTAAAACTGATAGCCTTGCTATTTTCTTTTCAAGTGTTGTCGTTATCATTTGGCTTTTAGCTGGAATTTATGCTTTTAGTTATATGTCGCACTCAAAAGACGAAAGGCGATTTTTTAGTTTTTTCCTTATAACACTCGGCGCACTTTTAGGAGTTATATATGCTAATAATCTAGCAACACTATATAGCTTTTTTGAATGTTTATCTCTTGCAGCTTATGTTTTAGTTATCCACGATGGTACAAACAACGCCCTGCTTGCAGGCAGAAAATTTATATATTATTCAATTTTCGGCGCTTCTTTAGGCTTAATCGCTACAATTTATTTATATTCTCTAGTTCCGGACCCTAGCTTTGTCGCTGGTGGCATTCCTATGATAGCAGAATTTTTAGATAGAGATGGGATTATATTAATAACATTTTTAGCTGTTGTCGGGTTTGGTTGTAAAGCTGGTTTATATCCTTTACATTCTTGGCTATCCGCCGCTCATCCTATTGCTCCGGCTCCGGCGAGTGGAGTTTTATCAGGGCTAATTACTAAAGCCGGTGTGATTGCGATTATAAGAGTTATATATTATTTTGTAGGTCCTAGTTTATTAAAAGGCACTTGGGTGCAAACAGCTTTAATATTTCTAGCTCTTTTAACTATATTTATGGGCTCTATGCTTGCAGTTAGAGAAACTGTAATTAAAAAACGTTTAGCTTATTCATCAGTTTCGCAAGTTTCGTATGTTTTACTTGGAGTTTTCTTATTAAATGAAGCAGGCTTTACTGGCGCACTTTTACAAGTTGTGTTTCATGCAAGTGCAAAAACATTACTATTTTTAGTAGCTGGTGCTATTATTTATAAAACCCATTACACAAAAACAGATGAAATAATTGGTCTTGGAAATAAATATAAAAGTATATTTATATTTTTATTAATCGGCGGGTTATCCTTAGTTGGTATTCCTTTAACTGGCGGCTTTGTTTCAAAATGGTATTTAGCCCAAGGTGCTTTATCCTCTCAAATTGGCGTATTTGCAGTTTTAATTATAATGCTTTCAGCACTTCTAACTGCTGTTTATCTTTTTTCTCCTGTTGCAAATGCATTTTTTGCACCTAGCGACAAAATGGTAAAAGGAAGAGAAAGCCTTGATAAATTAATGTTTATCCCAATGATAATTCTTTCTTGCATTATTATAATTTTAGGAACTTATCCAAAGCCTGTTATTGATTTTATTTTAAATATTACAGCCACATTTAGTTTATAGAAAGGAGAATTTACTTTATGAATATTTTAATACTTTCTCCTGTGTTTTTAGCTTTATTTTTTGGACTATCTATGATGATTTCAAAAGATAGTAACACTAATTCTATAATGAAAAAAGGCGTTATCTACACTATTTTAATTTCAGCACTCACTTTTATAGTATTATTCAGTTTTAGCTATGAAACTATCACTGTTTTAAAATTTAATGATGTTTTAAATATCTCTTTTAAAGTTGATGGTTTGGCTATCATATTTACTGCTTTAATTAGCTTTTTATGGCCTTTTGCCTCAATTTATGCAAGCAAATATATGACTCACGAAGGCTCAGAAAAAAAGTTTTTTAGTTTTTATATTTTAACGTTTGGCGTTGTTATCGCTTTTAGTTTTGCAAGTAATTTACTGACTATGTATTTATTTTATGAAGTGTTATCTTTTATAACTCTTCCTTTAGTTACTCATAATAATAAGCATAGAGATTTATTTGCAGGCAAATTATATATTTTATTTTCAGTAACAGGTGCATCTATTTCATTTATTGGTATGATGATATTTATGTACTACACTGGAACGTGGGAGTTTAATTCAACTGTTTTATCCGAAATGCCACAAAATGATATGCTATTAATTGCATATATATTAATGTTTGTAGGCTTTGCAGTAAAAGCTGGTATATTTCCATTTAATAAATGGCTTGTTGCAGCGGGTGTTGCCCCAACAACGGTTACAGCACTTTTACACGCAGTTGCAGTTGTTAAATCAGGTGTGTTTGCCACAATGAGAATAACATACTATCTATACCCTGCAGAGTATCTTCAAGGCAGTTTTGCTCAGTATATAGTTATGTCGCTCTCTATAATAACTATTGTTTTTGGCTCTTCGATGGCTATGAAAAATAAGCATTTAAAAAGAAGATTTGCATATTCAACAGTGAGTCAGCTTTCTTATATCCTGCTTGCTGTTACCACGATGAGTACAGCTGGGCTTACAGCAGGCTTATTGCACACTATTTTTCACGCTTTAATTAAAATTGTTATATTTTACACAGCCGGAAATGTTATGTTTGTAAATCATGCAGAATACGTTAGCGATATCGAAGGCTATGGAAAAGTTATGAAATTAACATTTATATCTTTCACTATAAGCAGTTTAGCTTTAATAGGAATTCCTCCTTTTGGCGGATTTTCTTCAAAATTTGCAATAGCAAGTAGTGTTATCGCTGTTGGCGGTTGGATTGGATTTATTGGAGTTTTAGCTTTAATGATTTCAGCCTTATTAACTGCAATGTATCTTTTACAAATAGCCGTTTTAGCCTTTATCCCTCACGATGATTTTAATTTTTCAAAACTTGATAAAGTTAAAGAGGCTCCAAAGGAAATGAGCTATACTCTAGTTATTTTAACTTTTGTAATGGTTATTGCTTCTTTATATTCAAATGGCATATACTCTGTTATACAAACTTTGCTAATAGGAGGATATTAAATTATGAACATTAATATTTTACTTAGTATCGTTTTAATTATAACTTTAGTTTTTGGATTTTCTTTATCTTTTATAAAAAATGAAAACACATTATATAAATTATCTTTAATTATTATATCCGTAGTTTTAGCTATAAATTTTTATGCTTTTATAAATTTTGATAGTAGTTTATCCCCTTTTAATTTAGATTTGTTTTCTGGCTTTGGGATAAGTTTTTCAGTTAATGAGTTTTCAATATTATTCTCTTTAATAGCAAGTATTTTATGGCTTATTAGCTGCACCGAAACAAAAGAATATTTTTCTCATCATTCACATCATCTATCAAGATATTACTCATCTTTAATAGTAACTTTCGCAGGAACACTCGGCGTTTTTTATGCAAATGATTTATTCACTCTATTTGTATTTTTTGAAATTATGTCGTTTGCAAGCTACTTATGGGTTGTGCATAATGGCGATGAAAAATCACAAAACGCTGGAAAAAGCTATTTAGGATATGCTGTTTTTGGTGGTTTATCTTTATTATTTGGTATATTTATTTTATATTCTCTTTCACAAAATTTAGATATAAATGCTTTATCTGAAAGTTTTATAATTCATCAAGATAATCCATTATTATTCTTAGCTGCAATACTGATTTTTGTTGGTTTTGGGTGTAAAGCTGGTGCATTCTTTGTCCATGATTGGTTAGCACTTGCTCATACAGCCTCTCCTGCTCCTGCAAGCGGACTTCTTTCTGGCCTCTTAACAAAAACAGGGGTGTATGGCATAATTTTATTAGTAATTAAAATAATGTCTTTTAATGAAACCTTTGTTTATATCGTATTAGCCGTTAGCGTTTTAAATATGCTAGTAGGGGCTATATATGCTTTTATGAGCAACGATTTAAAAAGAACTCTTGCTTATTCATCAGTGTCCCAAATTGGCTTTATTTTATGGGGCGTATCCTTTAGCATACTTCTAGCTGAGCATAACACATATGCCGCTTACGGAACTGTTTTTCATATGGTAAACCATAGTTTAATCAAGATATTATTATTTAGTTTAGCCGGTGTTATATATCAAAATACTCACACACTAGATTTAAATAAATTAAAAGGTTTTGGTAGAGATAAACCTTGGCTTAAGTTTTCATTTGGAATAGGTGCTGCATCAATAATGGGTATTCCGTTGTTTAGCGGATACATTAGCAAAACTCTACTTCACGAGGCTGTTGTAGAATTAATGCACTTAGGACACCATGATTTAATCTGGATTGTTTTAGAGTGGGCATTCTTACTCGCTGGCGGATTCACTTTTGCTTATATGCTAAAACTATTTATATGCTTATTTATAGAAAAAGGCGAGGGCGAAAAGAAAATAGAAAGCTATGTCACGAAAAAAACAGCGATTTTACTTTCTTTAGTTGCCATTACTTTAATTATATTGGGTGTAACTCCTAATATAACATTTGGATATATCGGCGAATTTGTTTCTCATTTTATGAATACTCACGCTAAAAGCGATATTCATTATTTTATTTGGATAAATCTAAAGGGAAGTTTAATTTCAATTATAATAGGACTTTTCTTATACTTTGTTGTGGCTAGAAAAACTGTTATAAATCCGCAAAAAGGCTACATTGATTTTAACTCTAGCAATATAACTATTGAAAATTATATTTATAAGCCATTGTTTAAAATTTTAAGTTTTGTTTTTGCTGTATTTATGAGAATATTTGATATAAGCACTGATATTATAATCGTTGTATTAAATAGATTGTTTTATAAATCAGTCACTATTCCAGCCTCATTCTTTGTTGGAAAAGAAAAACCTAGCTATATAAAAGATTCTAATATTCATATAACTTATTCACTAAGCTATAGTCTTTTATTATTCGGCATAGGTCTTTTAATAACATTACTTTATATATTATTTGTAGGTTCAAATTAAAAAAAAGCTGATATGAATTTCATATCAGCTTTTTATTTAATTATTAATCTTGATTAAAATATAATTTTTCAAAATCTGCAACTGGCATTGGTTTTGCAAATAGATATCCTTGTGCTGCATCGCATTTAATTTTTTCAAGGAATAATTTTTGCTCTATTGTTTCTATTCCTTCAGCAACGGTATACATTCCTAAATCTTTTGCTAATTTAACAACACTTTCAACAACTAAATCTCCACGATCACATTCTTCTTCACCGTCTAGGTCTATAAAGAAACTCCTATCAAGTTTTAAAGTATCAACTTTAAAGTTTTTAAGCATACCTAGTGAAGAGTAGCCTGAGCCGAAATCATCAATAGAAACAAGGAATCCTTCTTTTTGTAAATCTTTTAAAAGCACTTTAAGTTCTTGTTCATTTTCTAAAACTGTACTTTCTGTAAGCTCAACTTCTATATACTTAGTTTCAATTCCATAAGAAGTAACTATTTCTTTAATATCTTTAACAAAGTTTGGATGTCTTATATGCAAGCGAGAAAAGTTTACTGAAGTTTGCAAGCATTCTTTGCCCTGCTCTTTCCAAGATTTTAGCATTTCACAAACGCTTCTTAGCATATATTTATCAAGTTCTACAATAAATCTATTTTGCTCAAATAAAGGAATGAAATCGCTTGGATAAACAGTGCCTCCATCGGCTTCTATCCATCTTACTAAGGCTTCTGCCCCAGAAATTTTCCCACTAACTATATCATATTTTGGCTGAAGATATGCTTTAAATTCTTTATTGGCTAAAGCCTTATGCATTTTATTTTCTATTTCAGTTTCTTTTAAGAATTTTTTTCTAAAGCTTTCATCATAATCCCAAATGTTTCTAGAATTATCCTTTTTAGCAAATGAATGAGCAATACTAGTTTTATGAATTATATCATTAACATCTATTTCATTTTCATTAATAAAATATCTTCCATATCTAAATTTGAATTTATATTCCTCAAATCCAGGAAGACTATTTTTAAATTCTTCTTCATATGCAATGGATTTATCTTCTAAATCATTAAAATGATCAACTGTTCCAAACATCATAAATTCTTCTGCAGAAACTCTTGCTTTAATAAACAACTCATCTCGAACTATCCTACTTGTATCGGCAACAGCACGAATAACTCTATTTCCATCTTCAAATCCAAATAAATCATTTATTGCTTTAAAATTAACTGTGTCCATTTTAACCATAGCAAAATTCTTATCTGGATATTTATTTAATGTTTCTTCTACTACCATTTTAAATTTAATTAAATTTGGCAGTCCTGTTAGCTCATCATAAAGTGCAACTTTTTCTAATGTTTTTGCCGCTTTATTTTTAGAAGACATTAGATATAGTAAAGTGAAAACAGCACTAATTACTAAAACTGAGCTTAACTCAATCATTCTAGCTGAAATAATAGCAACACTTTCACTAACAGTTTCTTCTGAAATTTCAAAAAACAAAGTCCAGTCGTTTATTTCAATAGGACGATATTCTCCATATTTTTTAACTCCGTTTAATGTGTAGGATATGCTTCCTGATTCTGAATTTTGAAAATCAGCTACAACCTCTTCAAAATTGGTTCCATCGTGAAATTCTGCATTTTTAAAAGCATCAAAAGATAAAACAAATTCATTTGTGCTAAGCATTATATTACTATCACCATCAACAACTAAGTTTAAGCCTCTTGCATCTGTGAATGTAGTTAAAAGACTGTCTAAATAAGTTGTGCAGTATTCAACAGCCGACACTCCATCAATAGCCCCATCTTTAAAAACAGGTGTTGCAACAAGCAAAACTTCTTTATCGCTATACTCTGATATATAAGGATCGCTAGCAAAAGCTTTACCACTCATAGCTGTTATAAAAAATTCTTCATTAGAAACATCCACTATCTGTCCATTTGAAACAAGAGCATAACCATTTGCACGGGCTAATATAACAGTTTCATAATTTAACTCTTCCATCTTTTGCGCAACATATTTTAAAATTTCTTCTTCATCTTCACCTATATATACAAGCGTTTCGTTTATACTACTTAAATCAAGAACCATACTTTCTAATTGTCTATTTAAAGATATTTGTTGCTGGTCTGCCATGTCTGAAAGTGTTTCTCTAACTGAACTTTCTAATTCTTTATTTACTGCACCATAAAAAGAGCCTGCACTATAAATAATAGTAGCGAAGGCTATAATTGATATTATTACTGTTAAAACTAAATTCTTATTTTTCATAAAAATTTTTCCCTTTTATTAAGTAAATATTTCTTTACCTTATATTCTATCAAAAAGAAAATAATGTGTCAATGATTTTAGATGTAATTTAGGGGGAAATATTATCAATGTGTTTTTTTGTTTTTCCCTTTATATATTTCTGCAAAAAAAGCTCCACCAATAATACAAACTGCCCCTATAATTTGTA
The DNA here is from genome assembly GCA_964369915.1 of uncultured Oscillospiraceae bacterium. Taxonomy (GTDB): domain Bacteria; phylum Bacillota; class Clostridia; order Oscillospirales; family Ruminococcaceae; genus RGIG3102. The sequence goes on from CAYJGG010000019.1 coordinate 17,045, forward strand.
TTTGAGTCATTTTTTCATTTAAAAACACTGCCGAAAAAATAATTGCAGACAAAGGATCTGCAAAAGAGCAAATAGCTGTTGTTTGCATTGGCACTTTTTGAATAGCTGTCATATAAACTCCGTATGCAATTCCTGTATGAACTACGCCTAAAATAATTAAATTTATCATATATTTATCACCTGGATAAACAAGAGTTTCGCCTGAGATTACAAAAGTATAAAAAGCAATAATAATTGCTCCTATAATTAATTCAATCATTGCAACATTAAATCCAGAGATTTCAGTTATCGATTTATTTATAAGGCAAACTATTGCATATAAAATAGCTCCAATAAAAGCAAAAGTAATTCCTTCTATTTTAACTTGTCCAATAGAAACGGATAAACTCACAGCGCATAAGCCTAAAAAGGCAGTAGCACTTCCTATAATTTTAGTTATAGTTAGCTTTTCTTTATAAAAAAACGGAGATGCTAGTATAACTAATATTGGAGAAATATAATACACCACTGTTCCAAGGCTAACAGAACTTAATTTATACGCCTCAAAAAGAGCAACCCAATTCCCTCCTATGCAAGCACCAGCACAAATTAATTTTACTAAATTTGCTTTTATTTTATTTATATCAGCTTTATTTTTTGAAAAAATATAAAAGATAATTAATGTAATGCTAGCAAAACTTAATCTATAAAACGCAATCTGTGTGCTACTTATTAAAATTCCATCAAGAAAAACTCCAATACTTCCCCAAAGAATAGCAGGAATTAAGAGCATTAGATAATACATAATTCTTTCCTCTTTTAGTTATAAATTCTTAAATCATTACATAAAAAATATTTTTATTATAAGATTAATGCTAGCATATAATCATAAGTAGTTCAAGCATTATTTACATGGATTTCATCCTATTTATTCCCAAATTAGTTATTTAAATAACAAATTGTTAAATTTTAGTTACAATTTCTTTTTATCGATATAAAAATATTGACACTTTCAGCTAATATTGTGTATAATCATAAGTACGGTATAATAAAATTTAATCGGTATGATAAATTTTCAAATTTAATTTTTAAAAGGAGACTTTTTTATGTCAACAATGAACTCACGTCGTGATTTTCTAAAAAAATCATCACTACTTATCGGAGGGACTGCTGTTTTAGGCGGAGCTACTTTATTAACAGGATGTTCTTCAGCTTCAGCAACATCTACACCAAACAACGAACTAGTAGAGCACCCTTATGGATATGATGTAATAGATGCTGATTTAGCAGAATCAGTAGCTTACGAAGGCTACTTTGAAGCTGGTTGCTGTTATGGTGTTGCAAAAGCAATGCTAGAGCAACTTCAAGGAACAATAGGCTTCCCATTCACAGCTATAAACCCTGCTATTTACAAAACAGGTAAAGAAGGCTACCATATAGGAACAATCTGTGGAGCTTTAGCTGGCGCTGTTAATGTTATCAGCATGTGCTGTGATACAGACAGTGCGGTTGAAATAAACAAACAACTATTCACATGGTACACTTCAACTGAACTACCACTTTATCGCCCAGAAGGATTAAGCGATGTTCAAACAGTTTCACCAACAATTAACTGTTCTGATTCTGTTTCTTTATTTAAAAAAGTTGCAAACGTTGAGCAAGCTGATCCAATTAGAAGAGAACGTTGTGGCGCTATCAGTGGCGACGTTGCTCGTAAAGCTGTTCAATTATTAAACGTACACTTTGGATTTGAAGCAGCTCCTGTAGAAACTCCAGCACCAACAATGGCCCCTCTAGCTGATAATGAATACATAGGCGAAGCTACTGGTTACGAAGGTCCTGTAAAAGTTAAAGTTACTATGGACGGCGACAAAATAGCTAATATCGAAGTTTTAGAGCACGCTGAAAGTATGGCTGGCACTTCAATTATAGATATTCCAAAAGCAATTCTTGAAGCTCAATCAACAGAAGTTGACGTTGTGGCTAAATCAACTGTAACTAGTGAAGCTATCATGGCTGCTGTTGAAAATGCATTATCACAAGTTAAATAATTAATACATATAAACTAAGGAGATAAATTAAAATGGGTAGAATAGGTTTTCAAGAATTATTAATAGTATTTGCAATAATTCTATTAGTGTTTGGTCCTTCAAAACTTCCAGCTTTAGCAAAAAGTTTAGGTCAGGCAATTAAAGAATTCAAAAAAGGCTCTAAAGAAGTTACTGATAAAATAGAAGAGCTTGCAAACGAGCCTGTTGAAGAAGTGAAAACTGCTGTTAAAGAAGCTGTTTTAGATGAAGAAGAACCAAAATAATTATGCTATCTTTAATTAATAAAAAGAAAAAGAGCAAGCAGGAAGATACGTCGGTTTTCTCTCATTTAAATGAATTAAGAAAACGACTGCAAATCGTTGTAATTGTGAATTTACTTGCAACTTTTGCACTTTTTAGCTACGCTGAATTGCTAATGCAATACCTTTTAGATATAAATCCGGGTATGCAACTCGTGTATATATCTCCAAGTGAATTGTTATTAGTATACATACAAATTGCCTTTTTAGCGGCAATAATCGTATGTTCCCCGATAACTATTTATCAAATTTGGGCGTTTGTTGAAAAAGGATTATATAAAAGAGAAAAGATATATATATTAGTGTCTTTATTCTTTGGATTTTTCTGCTTTGTTTTAGGTGTTGTTTTCTGCTATGAAATGGTACTACCGATAACTCTTGAGTTTTTCGCAAGATTAGAAATCACTGAAATAACCTCTATGATATCCGTAAAATCTTATGCAAGTTTTGCAAACCTTATGTTATTTAGCTTTGGCGCTGTTTTTGAAATGCCGGTTTTAGTGTTTTTATTAACTAAACTACATATTTTAAAACCAGAGTTTCTAAAAAAGCATCGTGGAATTTTAATTGTTTTAATATTTATATTAGCAGCAATAATAACTCCACCAGATGTTGTTTCTCAAATACTCCTTGCAATTCCTATGCTAATTTTATTGCAAATAAGTATAGTAATTTGTATAGTAGTCGATAAAACAAATAAAAAAACAGCCCAGAAAAAATTAGATTCATTATAATAAAAAAAGACAATATCGATTGATATTGTCTTTTTAATTTTTTTCTTTTAAATAGCTGTTTTTTCATCATTCATACAAGTTGCACAATTTATCAATATGTAATTTAGATGTGAATTGTAGTTTGAGCAACATTTTTTTTTTAGCTATAAGATATAATAAAATTATAAAAGCAAATCAAGGCAAATTCTAGCCAAGATTTTAAAAATATTACTTAATTTAATGGAGGATTTTTATTATGGCAATTAAATACGTTGCAGAACCATTTAGAATTAAAATGGTTGAACCAATTAAAATGACAACAAGAGAAGAAAGAGAACAATTAATTAAAGAAGCTAACTACAACCTATTTGGTTTAAAAAGTGATGCTGTTTATATCGATTTATTAACAGACTCAGGCACAAATGCTATGAGTGATAATCAATGGTCTGCTATGATTAAAGGCGACGAAGCTTATGCAGGCGCTAGAAGCTACTTTAAATTTGTAGACGCTGGCCGTGATATTTTTGGATATGAATACATCCAACCAGTTCACCAAGGTAGAGCTGCTGAAAAAGTTTTATTCCCAACATTCTTATCAGAAGGAAAATTCGCTATTTCAAACATGTTCTTTGATACAACAAGGGCTCACGTTGAATTAGCTGGCGCTAGAGCTATCGACTGTGTTGTTGCTGAAGCTAAAGATCCTTCAATAAGAGCTGATTTTAAAGGCAACATGGATATTAAAAAATTAGAAGAAACTATCCTTGAAAAAGGTGTTGAAAATGTTGGTTTAGTTGTTTTAACAATCACTAATAACTCAGCTGGCGGTCAACCTGTTTCAATGCAAAATGCTAAAGATGTTGCTGCTATTTGTAAAAAATACGGCATCACAATGAACATAGACGCTGCAAGATATGCAGAAAATGCTTACTTTATTAAAAAACGTGAGCCAGGCTACCAAGATAAAACAGTTAAAGAAATCGTTAGAGAAATGTTCTCTTTAGCTGATATGTGCACAATGAGTGCTAAAAAAGATACAATCGTAAACATGGGTGGTATGATTGGTATTAAAGATGGTAACTCACCATTAATTCTAAAAATCAAAGCTAACTGTATTTCATACGAAGGCTTTTACACATACGGCGGATTAAACGGACGTGATTTAGAAGCATTAGCTGTTGGTTTATACGAAGGTATTGATGATAAATACCTAGAATACAGAATTGGTCAAATGGAATACCTAGCTGCAAGATTAGACGATGCTGGCATTGCTTACCAATCACCAGTTGGCGGACACGGCGTATTCGTTGATGCAAAAGCTATGTTCCCTAATATCCCTTACAATGAATATCCAGGTCAAGTTTTAGCTATCGAATTATACAAAGAAGCTGGAATTAGAACTTGCGATATCGGCTCTTATATGCTTGGTAATAACCCTGATACAGGAGAACAATTAGAAGCTGATTTTGAATTCACTCGCTTTGCTATTCCTCGTCGAGTTTACACACAAGCTCACCTTGATGTTATGGCTGATGCGTTAATTGCTATTAAAGCAAGAGCACATGAAATCAAAAAAGGCTACAAAATCACTTGGGAACCACCAATCCTACGTCACTTCCAAGCACATCTTGCACCAATCGAAGGATAATATTTACCTGTAAATATAATTAATTTTATAAAATAAAAACCTACAAATTTATTTAATTTGTAGGTTTTTTAATATATATTTAATAGCTAATAACTCTTATTTATTTGATTTATGTGATTTAAGTGCATCTAGGTTAAGTATAGCTAACTATTTTTGTGAAAAAATCACTGTACAAATGTACACTAATATAGTATAATAAGCAAAGATAATTTGATACTATCAGTATTTATTATAAATAACTTAACTCAACACGAGGTGAAAAATGGCAATATTAGAAATTAAAGACTTACACGTTAGCACAGATGATAAAGATATTTTAAAAGGTGTAAACTTCACTTTTAAATCTGGCGAAATTCACGCAATTATGGGACCAAACGGTAATGGTAAATCAACATTACTTCAAAGCATAATGGGACATCCAAAATACACTATAAAAAAAGGAAGTATCCTTTTAGATGGTGTAGAATTATTAGATAAAAGTGCAGATGAAAGAAGTTTAGCTGGATTATTTTTAGGTATGCAATACCCAATGGAAATACAAGGTATAACTAATTTTGATTTTTTAAACGCTTGCATGAAAGCTCATTCAAAGCAAGGCAGCCTTCTTAAATTTTCAAAAAAATTAGATAAAGCAGTGGAAGAATTAGAAATGCCTTCTTCAACTGTTAATAGATATTTAAATGATGGATTTTCAGGCGGCGAGAAAAAGCGTAATGAAATCTTACAAATGCTAATGCTAGAGCCTAAAATCGCTATGCTTGATGAAATAGATTCAGGGCTTGATGTTGATGCTATGAAAATCGTTTCTGATACTATAAATAAAACATTAAATGAAAGTGATTTAGGACTAGTTGTTGTATCTCACTATCAACGTTTTTATGAATATATAAACCCAGATTTTGTTCATGTAATTATAGATGGCAAAGTTGTGGCAACTGGCGATGTTGAGCTATCAAGAAAAATAGATAGAGAAGGCTATGATAGCCTAATAGCAAAATAGGATTTGAATTTGAATAAATGTAAGTTTCAAACTCCTGAAAGGAAAATTACAATAAATGAACAACGTTAATCTAACTTCTGGTTTAAATATAATAGAATTTAAAGGCGAAAGTTTATCATTAACTTCAAAAGATATAAATTGCGAAGTTTTTATCTATATAAAAGAAGGTGATAAAAAAACTTTAAATCTTGATGTTAAGAACTCATCATGCAATCTATTTATATTTAATGAATATACAAAGAAAATCTCTTTAATAGAAAATTATAATTTATATGAAAATGCTAATGCAACTCTAAGTTTTGTTGATGTATTTTCAAATGATTTCACAAGAAAAGTTTCGGCTAATTTATTAGAAAAACATACAAACTGCTCTTTAAACTGCGCAACACTTGGCTTTGGCGATAAAAACTTTGTTATTGATGCTACAAATATCGCTGGCGAAAGCTGTGTGAATATGGAAAACTCTTCTGTAATCTTAAAAGATGCAAGTTTTGAATTAGTTGCATCTGGAATTATAAAAAAAGGCGCAAAACAAGCTAAGAACTTCCAAAAAAACCATGCTTTAACACTTGGTAAAAATAAAAAAGTGAAAATCGTTCCTAATTTGTTAATTGATGAAAATGATGTTGAAGCAGGGCATGGCTGCACTATTGGAGATGTTGATGAAAACACTATGTATTATCTAAATACAAGAGGACTTTCTCACGCCGATGCTATGGCATTAATCGTTGACAGCTTTTTAAAAACAATAACAAATAATATATACGATGAAAAAATAAAACTAGATGTAAAAGCGAAAATAGAAAGGCAGGTTGAATTATATGCTAACTAATATTAAAGCTGATTTTCCTATGCTTTTAAAACATCCAGATTTAATTTATTTTGATTCAGGTGCAACTTCATTAAAACCAAAATGCGTTATAGATAAAGTAGTTGATTTTTATGAAAACCACACTGCTAATGTTGGCAGAGGTGATTATGAAAACAGCGTTTTTGTAACAAAAGAATTTGAAAAATCGCGTGATACTATTGCAGAATTCATAGGTGCAAATTCTAGTGAAGAAATTGTTTTTACAGCTGGTGCAACTGATTCATTAAATATGGTATCAACTGGCTACTTTTCAAAAATAATTAATAAAGGTGATGTTTTAATATCATCTTTTCACGAGCACGCTTCTAGCGTTTTACCTGTTTTTGAATTAGCTAGAAAAACAGGTGCAACTGTAAAATACATGCCTTTAAAAAATTCAAGGTTTGATTTAGTAGCTTTTGAAGAAATGCTAAAAGAAAACAATGTTAAAGGCGTTTTTGTAGCTCACGTATCAAATGTTTTTGGATATATTAATCCAATAAAAGAATTAACTAAAATTTCTCATAAATATGGAGCAAAAGTTTCAATTGACGGAACTCAATCTGCGCCACATATTAAAGTTGATGTAAAAGATTTAGATGTTGATTTCTTTTCTTTTTCTAGCCATAAAATGCTTGGGCCATCGGGGCTTGGCGTTTTATATGGAAAAAAAGACTTATTAAATGAAGTAAATCCTCTTCGCCTTGGCGGTGGCGCTAATGCAAGATTTAATAAAGAATGCGATATGATATTAAAGCCTATCCCATTTAGCTTTGAAGCCGGCACTCCTCCTATAGAGCAAGTTTTAGCTTTAAAGGAAGCTGTTAATTATATAAAAAGTCTAGGCTTTGATGAAATAGAAAAACACGAAAAACTATTAAGTAAAAGACTGATCGATGGTATGAAAAAATTTGAAAATATCACAATTTTCAATGAAGATACCGACACAGGAATTGTTGTTTTTTCATTTGATGGCATATTCTCTCAAGATGCCGCTTCTTATTTATCAAAACAAAATATCTGTGTGCGTGGTGGAAATCACTGTGCAAAACTAACTGATAATGTTATCGGCACAACCGATACTTTAAGAATTAGTTTATATGTATATAACACAATAGAAGATGTAGACAGGTTTTTAGAAGTTTTAAAAGATGTAACTTTAGAGAACTGCGTGGATATCTTTTTATAAAAAAATCAAACAACCTTGAAAGGGCGTAATATTTCGATGAAAATCTCAAAAGAAATGAAAAAATCTATAATTCTTGATCATTATAAAGATCCAAGACAAAAGCACAGCGTTGAAGATGAATGTTATTTGCATCATCATGAAAACAGCGAGTCTTGTATTGATGATATAGTTTTGCAAGCAAAAATTGAAGACGGCATAATTAAAGATTTATGCTTTGAAGGAAAGGCTTGCTCTATTTCAACAGCAGCAACATCTATGATGTGCGAAACTTTTCCTGGGAAAACTGTTGAAGAAGTTCAGTATTTTATCGACCAATACAATAATATGCTTTTTGAAAAGCCTTATGATGAAGATTTAATGGAAGATTTTTTAGTTTTTGATGAACTATATATGCAGGCAAATAGGATTAAATGCGGCCTTATAGGTATGAAATCTATGCAAAGCATATTAGACCAGTATAACTCAAAGTAATTTTTAATTTAATATTACAAATTGTAATTTCTTGAATTTGTTTCAAGTTTTGTTTTATATATTTAGTATAAAACATAAGAAAGGAAAAACCCAAGCTATGAACAACGATATAATACAATTATCGGATTTTTATAAATTCGGATTTCACGATAAAGACCAAACTGTTTTCAGAACAGAGGTTGGTTTAAATGAAACTGTTATCCGTCAAATATCAGCACATAAAAATGAGCCACAATGGATGCTTGATTTTCGCCTAGAAGCGTATAAAACATTTTGCGAAAAAGAAAATCCTGATTGGGGACCTGATTTAAGTTTTATAAATTTTAACGACTACACATATTTTGTGACAGCTTCAAAAAACAAAGAAGTTGATAGCGACTGGAGTAATGTTTCAGAAGATATTAGAGATACATTTTATAAAATTGGCATTCCTGATGCTGAAAAAGAATTTTTAGCAGGTGTAACTACACAATACGATTCAGAAGCCGTTTATCATAATATGATACAAGAGGCTGTTGATAAAGGAGTTATCTTTTTAGATACAGATAGCGCTTTAAAGCAATATCCTGATTTATTTAAGCAATATTTTTCAACTGTTGTAAAACACGATGATAATAAATATTCTGCATTAAATAGTGCTGTATGGTCTGGTGGTTCGTTTATTTATATCCCAAAAGGGGTAAAACTTGAAAAGCCACTTCAATCATACTTTAGAATAAACTCAGAATTAATGGGGCAATTTGAACGTTCATTAATTATAGTTGATGAAGGCGCTGATGTTCATTATTTAGAAGGTTGCACTGCCCCTATACATTCTCGTGAAAGTTTACACTGTGCTGTTGTTGAAATAATAGTTCATAAAAATGCACATTGCAGATACACAACAGTGCAAAACTGGTCAAACAACGTTATAAATTTAGTAACTAAACGTGCTGATGTGTATGAAAATGGTATGATGGAATGGATTGATGGAAACATCGGTTCTATGGTTAATATGAAATATCCATCTTGCGTTTTAAGAGAAGAAAAAGCAAAAGGAGTTTGTATTTCAATCGCAGTTGCTGCAAATAAGCAAATACAAGATGCGGGCGCAAAAATGATTCATTTAGCTCCAAACACAACTTCAACTATTGTTTCAAAATCTCTATCAAGACTCGGTGGCGAAGTTAACTATCGTGGAACAGTTTATTTTGATAAAAAAGCTGAAAACTCTTTTTCTAAAATCGAATGTGATACACTAATTTTAGATGATATCTCTCGTTCAGACACTATTCCAACGAATATTATAGGAAATGAAAATTCGATAATAGAGCACGAGGCTACTGTTTCAAAAATTTCAAGCGAAAAACTATTTTATCTAATGTCAAGAGGCCTATCGGAAGATGAGGCTGTTCAAATAATTGTTATGGGCTTTATTGATAGCTTCACTAAAGAACTTCCTGTTGAATACGCAGTTGAGCTTCACCAATTAATGCAAATAGATATGACTGATTCTATAGGATAAAATTTATAAAGCCATTAATAACTAAAAGTTATTAATGGCTTTTCTTGACTAGTTTTTGAATATATAGTATTATTAATTCAGGGTAAGCGATATTATCTAAATTAGCCTAAAATTTGATAAATTTTTACTAAAACTGCGTTGAATTTACTTTTAAGGCGAAAGCATTATTTTATGAATTTGCCTTGTTTTATAGGAAAAATTATTAGTTTTTTTAATCTAACTACTCATAAAAATTTAATAAACTCAACAATCAACAGAAACTACACTACTACTTCTGTTGATTTTCTTTTTAGTATTAAAAAATTGGTATATTTTTCTTATGTGATTCAATCACTTGTATTTTAATAGGTTTTGATATATAATAGGTACAGTTAGTATATACTAACTGTACAGGAATGGAGAAGTACTATGCACGAAAATATTTTATTAGCCTTTTTATTAACTGCATTTGCAGGCCTTGCCACTGGTGTTGGTAGTTTAATGGTTATATTTACAAAACAAACAAATAAAAAGTTTTTATCTTTTTCACTGGGTTTATCAGCAGGAGTTATGCTTTATGTTTCATTTGTTGAAATACTAGCTAAGGCTGTTGATTCGCTTTCAGTTTCTTATGGAGAAAAACTTGGGAATATATATGCTGTAATAGGATTTTTTATCGGGATTTTTATTATTGCTTTAATAGATAAATTTATCCCTTCAATGGGAAATCCCCACGAAATCCACACCGTTGAAGAGATGGACGGAAATGATCCTGATCATAAAGAAAATTTAATGCGTATGGGGATTTTTACAGCCCTTGCTATTGCAATTCATAATTTCCCTGAAGGTATTGCCACATTTATTGCAACTTTAGAGGATCCTGCTACTGGTATAGCGATAACAGCCGCTATTGCAATTCATAATATTCCAGAAGGAATAGCTGTTGCAGTTCCAATATTCTATGCAACAGGAGATAAGAAAAAAGCATTTAAATTATCATTTTTATCAGGATTGTCTGAGCCTATTGGCGCTTTAGTTGGCTACTTTTTATTAATTAGATTCTTTGGCGATGAGGCATTTGGATTTATATTTAGTGCAGTTGCCGGAATAATGGTTTACATAAGTTTAGATGAATTACTGCCTTCAGCCAGAGAATATGGCGAACATCACGTTTCCATGCTCGGGCTTATAACTGGTATGGGGATAATGGCTGTAAGTTTACTATTATTTATATAATATATTTTCTTATTTTAAAGAGGCAATTTGGCTTTAATCTTTACTAAAAATAAAAAGCTAAAATGCTATATTATATTTTAATTGCATTAATAAAAGCATCTATAAACTTTTTAAAAATTCATGCTATTATTATATCTTTATCTTTAAAATATTATTTTAAAACATCAACTTTTTGGTTGGTGTTTTATTTTGTCTTATTTAATTGACTTTTGTATTTTGTAGGAGTATAATACGATATATGCCATTACTTGGCATCATTTTTATTTTATAATTTTATAAAGTAAATATATGTTTTTTCTTTTAAGACGGGAGTTTTTTATGACCACTAACACTAGACGTTCAATAGATATGACTTATGGATCTTTATTTCCAAAGCTCGTAGCTTTCACAATCCCACTTATTATAACTAATGTTTTGCAGTTATTATATCATGCTGCTGATATGATAGTAGTTGGGCAATTTGCAGGGCCTCAAGCTCTTTCAGCCGTTGGCTCAACTGGTGCGATTTCAAATTTAATCGTAAACTGTTTTACAGGATTATCCGTAGGCGCTGGTGTTACTATATCAAGATATTTTGGTGCAAGAGATGCTGAAAATATAAGCAAAACTCTACACACTGCTATCGCAACAGCTATTTTAGGCTCTTTAATAGCTGGTGTAATCGGATTTACTTCTTCAAGATTTTTGCTTGAATTAATGGGTAGTCCACCCGATGTTATAGATGGCGCAACTTTATATATGAGAATATATTTTATTGGAATGCCATTTAATTTAGTTTACAATTTTGGAGCAGCAATGCTTCGTGCAGTGGGTGATACAAAAAGACCTCTTAAAATTCTATCCTTTGCTGGTGTTATAAATGTATTACTTAATTTATTTTTTGTAGTCGTTTTACAAATCAGTGTTGCCGGCGTTGCACTTGCAACTATCACTTCGCAAGCAGTTTCTTCATTCTTAGTTATAAAATATTTTTTAAAAGGCGAAACCGAACTAGCTTTAGATATTAAAAAAATCAAAATACATAAAGAGCATTTTAAAAAGATTATATCTATCGGGCTTCCTGCAGGAATTCAAGGCTCATTATTCTCTCTTTCAAACGCAACTATACAATCAGCTGTAAATTCTTTTGGCTCTATTGCAGTAGCAGGAAATGTTGCCGGGGCAAATATCGGCGGATTTTTATACACTGTTATGAACTGTATCAGTCAATCAGTTTTAACTTCTTCAGGGCAAAACATTGGTGCTAAAAATTATAAAAGAGCAAAAAGCAGTATATTTTATGGCGCATCTATCGTTGTTTTAGCAAGCGTAATTTGTGGTGTGTTTTTCTATACATTTGCTGAAGTTTTAGTAGGTTTTTATAGTAGCGATCCTGAGGTTATAGCAATTGGCGTATCTAGATTAAGATTGATGTCTATGTTTTATGTTTTTTGCGGATTTATGGATTTAACTGTAGGTCAGCTTCGTGGAATGGGCTCATCCTTACCGCCAACTATTATTTCTTTAATCGGTGTATGTTTATTTAGATTAATCTGGGTTGCAACTATTTTCCCTTTGTATGGCACTTTAATAAGTGTATACTGGTCTTATCCTATCACTTGGGCAATAACTTCTTTTGCAAATTTTATATTATATTTATTTGTTGCAAAAAGATTTCCAAACGAAGATTTTGGCAATACTTTAGAACATAATTAAATATTAAAAAACGGAGATTTTTATCTCCGTTTTTATTTTTATATATTATCTACGTCCACCCAGTATCTTCTAATAATAATTTCTTTATTATCTTCTATTTTTTCTATTTCATTTTCTAAAAAAGCATTAAAACTTTCTATTGTTTTTCTACTTGCTATATTTTCTTTATCACAGCAAATTAAAACTTCTTTTAAATTATGGCTTTCTAAAAAAGGTTTTGCCATTTTCAGCATTGTTTTTGCAAGTCCTTTTCCCCTATAAGATTTTTTTATACTGTATCCTATATGTCCGCCGAATTTTACAAGTTGCGCACTTAAAAAATGTCGAACATTTATCGCTCCTATTATCTCATTATTTTCCTCGTTTATTAAAAAGAAATTTGTTGCAGGAACTAATAATCTAGGTGGATCTGTTTTCATTAAATGTAAATGCTCTAAAAATTCATCGAAAGTTTTATTTTTAATATCTATTGACATTGGAATTATTTTCTCATTTTCAAATGAGGCTAAATAGTCTAAAAATTCTGCTTTTAAATCCTTATTTAATTCTGTTAACACTAGTTTCATATCTTTTTTCCCTTTAATTTTTAATTTATATATTAATAATAGCATAAACTAAAAATAAAGGCTAGCCTTACTCATATAATTCGAACACGTTTTATA
>CAYJGG010000020.1:0-17647 GCA_964369915.1 uncultured Oscillospiraceae bacterium
TATTGATAGTGTTTTTTTGTTTAATTTTTAGGTTTATAATTAATTATTCTCATTGCATTTAAAATTGCAATAATAGCAACACCTACATCAGCAAAAATAGCTTCTAATAAGCTAGACATTCCGCCAGCCGATAAAAGAAGAACTAATCCTTTAACTATAAATGAGATAGCAATATTTTGCTTTACTATACTCATAGTTTTTTTAGATAAATCATAAGCTGTAACAACTTTTGATATTTCATCATTTAATATAACGATGTCCGCAGCTTCAATTGCAGCACCTGAACCTAATGCGCCCATAGCAATTCCAATATCTGCTCTTGCTAAAACAGGGGCATCGTTTATACCATCGCCAACATAAACTAGCTTTCTTTTTGTTTGCACTTCTTCTAATTCTTTTTCAGCTAGATCAACCTTTTGATTCGGCAGCAGTTCATAATGCACTTTATCTATTTTGATTTCATTAGCTATCTTTTGAGCAACCTCTTTTTTATCTCCCGTTAGCATTACTGTTTTTTTAGTGCCACGAGATTTTAAATCTATTATAGTTTGTTTTGCATCTTTTTTAATTTCATCTTCAGTGATAATATATCCTAAATACTCATTATCTTTTGCAATATAAACAATACTCCCAACCGTTTCCACTTTTGGAATATCAACAGAAATCGACTGCATCAATTTATCATTACCAACGTGTATATTTTCATTATTATATACAACACTAACGCCTTTGCCTGCAATTTCTTTTATATCGCTTACTAAAGAAGACTCTATTTCTTTATTATATTTTTTAACTATGGCTTTTGCTATTGGATGATTTGAATAGCTTTCTGCATAGGCTGTTATTTTTAATAATTCTTCTTCGCTTACTACATTTGAATGTATTTTACTTACAATAAACTCGCCTTTTGTCAGCGTTCCTGTTTTATCAAAAACAAAGACATCTGCTTTTGATAAACTTTCGATATAATTACTTCCTTTTATTAATATACCATTTCTTGAAGCGCCACCGATACCACCAAAAAAGCCTAATGGAATTGATATAACTAATGCACACGGACAAGAAACAACTAAAAATGATAATGCTCTATAAATCCAGCTTTGCCAATCGCCATTAAAAAATAACGGTGGGATAACTGCTAATAAAAATGCTGCTACTACAACGCAAGGGGTATAGTATCTTGCAAATTTAGTTATAAATTTTTCTGATGGAGATTTTCTTGCGCTCGCATTTTCAACTAAATCCATTATTTTAACAGCTGTTGACTCTTTGTATTCGCTAGTTGTTTTAATTTCTAAAACTCCGTTTATATTAATACACCCTGAAATTACACTACTTCCCTCTTGTGCATCTTGTGGAATAGATTCTCCTGTTAGAGCTTTTGTGTCAATACTACTTATACCTTTTATTACAACGCCATCAAGCGGAATTTTTTCACCTGGTCGAACTATTATTGTTTCACCTAACAGCACTTCTTTTGGGGAAACAGTAATTTCTTCATCATTCCTTTTTACAACAGCAAAGTCTGGCATTATATCCATTAATTCTGCAATAGAGTTTCTTGATTTATTAACAGCATAACTTTGGAAAGCCTCGCCTATTTGATAAAACAATATAACTACAACAGCCTCAAAGTATTCGCCTATAAAAAAAGCACCGATAGTTGCAATACTCATCAAAAAATTTTCATCAAAAACATTTCCATTAAATATATTTGAAATAGCACTTTTTAAAATATCCAGTCCAATAAATAAATACCCTATTATAATTAGCGCTAAAGATATTTCTTCGCCAAATCCTGCCCAAAGGCCAGTAAATGCAATAATAGCGCCTAAACTAATTTTAATAATTGTTTTTTTAAGCCCCATTTTTTCTACACCTCTTTTATAACAATATTTTTATCCACTTTTACAACTGCCGCTTTAATTAAGTTTAATAATTCTTCGCTATCATCTTTTATATCAACTATCATTTTACAAGTCATAAAATCGACATTACTATCTTCAACACCTTTTATTTTCCCAACAGTTCTTTCAACTTTTGCTGCACAATTTGCGCAATCTAATCCTTCTAATCTAAATTTTTTAGTCATAATAATTTCACCTCTCTATTATAATATATAATGTATTAATT
Source organism: uncultured Oscillospiraceae bacterium (assembly GCA_964369915.1). Taxonomy (GTDB): domain Bacteria; phylum Bacillota; class Clostridia; order Oscillospirales; family Ruminococcaceae; genus RGIG3102. Next base: position 2,134 of record CAYJGG010000020.1, read on the forward strand.
GTGGCTTATATGTTCTAATCCTTGCGTTATTAAAGTTTTTATATGTTCATCATCTAAAGAGTAAAATATTGATTTACCTTCTCTTCTTGATTTAACGAGCCTATTAGCTTTTAAAACTCTTAATTGATGCGAAATTGCAGAATCAGTAGCATCTAAAGTTTTTGCTATATCGCAAACGCATAATTCTTTTAAAGATAATAAATGTAGCGTTTTTAATCTTGTTTCATCTCCAAACACTTTAAAAAACACGCTTAAACTTGTGAAAATATCTTCCTTTGGTATTTCAGCTTGTAAATTTTCCATTTCACTTAACGTTAAATGCAATAGCCCACAACATTCTTTATCATTTATATTACTCATTTTTACATCCCTTCTTAATTAAAATATATATGCACAAGAAATCTCATTTGTTAAACATTTGAATGCTTGTTCACATGTTCATATTAACTCTTTTTTAATTAAATGTCAATATAATTTTTAAAAAATTGGATTATATATTGGAAAAATGTCAATAATTACTATATATCGCTAACTGTTTGTATGCACAAAAAAACAAGGGTATTACTCCAGTGAGAATGTCTAATCCTTTGTTTATACCACTAGTTTTTGGTTATTTTGCCGAAAAATAGCGTTTTTTTTTGACAGTCTATATTATAAATGATATAATGTTACAGTCTTTTAAAGAATGTTTCAAAATTATCAATATTATATTTTAGAATAATTATCTTTATTCTAAAGCTTTACTAAGGTGTTAGTTTAGCATAAAGAAAGGAAAAAAATATTTATATGAAAAAAACAATCTTAAAAGTTTTAGATGCTATAAAATGTATCCCAATTAGAATTTATGGCGCATTAGCCTTTACAGGCATTATGTCTGTCTGTATGGCATCTATATTCTTTTCTGTAAATGTAGCATACATTGAAGACGAAAGCGGAGATGAGTTAATCGTTAGCCTTTTCGATGATTATGCACAAATCCTAGATGTTTCTGAAAAAGAACTAGGAATCGATGATAAAATTTTATACACAAGTTTTTCTGATGGCAAATCAAATATTGCCATTTCAAGAGCCTTTAGCGTTAGTATAACTGCTGATGGCATAACTCAAGAAGTTTCAATTACTGAGGGAACTGTTAAAGATTGCCTTGATAAAGCAGGCATAATTTTAGGCGAACATGATTATACAGAGCCTTCTTTAAATGCTCCTGTTATCGAAGGTGATGAAATAAGAGTATTTAGAGTTGAATATATGGATAATCAATATTCTGAAGCCATACCTTATGAAACTGATTATCGCTCTAATAGTTTAATATTTAGATTTAAAAATAATTCTTATGTTTTAACTGAAGGGCAAGACGGCGAAAATTTAGTTACCTATCGTGAAAGATATGTTGATGGTGAATTAGACTATGCTTTAGTTAGCAATGTTGAATTAGTTAAAGAGCCAGTTAACGAGCTTGTTTTAACTTATTCCCATGAGGCTATTTCTCCACTACCTGCACCTGATGGGATAACTATTGTTGATAATGTTCCATCACATTATACATCTGTTATATCAAACGTTGCTGCAACTGGATACTACTCAGCAACTGGTAAAGGATCATCAGGTCTTGGGCTATTTTACGGCTCTGTTGCTGTTAATCCAAATATTATTCCATACGGCTCACATTTATATATAACTAGCCCAGACGGCGAATTTATATATGGATTTGCAATTGCAACAGATACTGGAACTGCTTTAATGGAAGGCATTATCGGCGTTGACTTATTCTATGAAACATATAAAGAAAGCGCACTAAACTGGAAAAACACTGTTAATATTTATATTTTAAATTAATCATCAAAAAAAATAGTAGACTATAAAAAGTCTACTATTTTTTATTGCTCTAAAACATTAGAAATTCTTTCTAATTCATCCATAACTTTTATATACTGTGGACAGACACTTTCACATAGCCCGCATTTTATACAATCACTTGCCTTTGCCCCTTTTCCTAGTGCCCAAGTGTATTTCACTTTTGCCGCCTCTAAATTTCCAAAAACAAGATTAATATTCATAGAATTTAGCACATCTGATATTTCAATGCCAGCCGGACAATCCTTAACGCAGTATTTACAGGCAGTGCAAGGAATTCTCTCAATTTCTAAAAAAGCTTTTTGCACTTTATTAATAACCTTTTGCTCCTCTTCACTTAAAGGAGTAAAGTTTTTCATTATATCCGTGTTTTCTTCAAGCTGTTTTAAGTTTGACATTCCGCTTAAAACAGTAACAACGCCTTCAAATGATGCTGCATATCTTAACGCCCACTCGGCAAAACTTCTGTTTTCATCATATTCTTTAAAAATATCAGCTGCCACTTTAGGAAGATTAATCAATTCACCACCACGAATAGGCTCCATAATAATAATTGGTTTATTAAATTTTCTTGCAATTTCATAGCATTTTTTTGATTGAACAGTTTTATCTTCCCAATCCACATAATTTATTTGTAGCTGGATAAAATCGATATCCTGATGATGTTTTTCCATCAATATTTCTAAAGCATCTGCTGTATCGTGGAATGAAAAACCTAAATTTTTAATAAGTCCTTTAGATTTTTTCTCTTTTAAATATTCCCAGATATTAAATTCTTCAAAAAATTTAGTTCTTTTTGAGCCTACATTATGTAATAGAAAATAATCAAAATATCCAGCGCCTGTTCTTAAAAGAGAAGTTTCAAACATTTCTTTTGCTATAGCTTCGCTTTTAGCTGTCCACGCTGGGAGTTTTGTTGCTAAAATAAAATCTTCTCTATTATATCTATCAACTAAAGCCTCTTTTATTGCAACTTCTGATTTCCCACCATGGTATCCAAATGCTGTATCAAAATAATTAAATCCTTTTTTAATAAAAATATCAACCATTTGTTTTACTTCTTGCGTATCTATTTCCCCATTTTTTTGAGGAAGACGCATAAACCCAAATCCTAATTTTTTAATTTCTTTCATTTTTGTAATCCTTTTTTGCATTTATTAATTTAGCGATATAAATTAATTATACTACTATTAAAAATTAAATACAAGACGCATAAAAACTAAAGCAATAACACCAGGAAGCGATAAAACGCTTGCTATAAAAGCAGAATATATATTTATCATTATATAGCACCCCGTTACACTTGAAGTAAGATTTACTAATAATAAACTTGCAATGCCCATTATAGAGCTTTTAAGAGCTGTTAAAACAGGATGCTTTGTTTTGCTTATAAAAAAAGAAATCACTATTAATGTAATTGCCATAATAATAAGCATCATAAATTCCATAAAATCTCCTTTACACTTTGATTTTCGTTTTTTCAGTTTCATGTTCTTTTATTTTAGAAACCAAAAAACTATGCCTTGCATTTAAACTCATTTTTTCAAAAATAATTGACTCCACTAAATATTCATCGCTCGCTAAATTAAACATACCATCATTTATTTTCATTTGCAGTCTTACGCTTTTTAATTCCTCTTTCAACTCTTTTAATTCAATGTTTTCAAATTTCTTTTTTATCATCTTAAAAATTCCTTTTATTTTTAGTATTGCTATATCTTTTAATTTATATGCAATATTTTCCAATAAAAGTATAAAAAACAGCTGAAATTTCAGCTGTTTTTTTAATTTATATTTTTCTATCTTTTCTTTGTTTGTTTCTTGATTTTTTTAATGCATACATTTCTTTATCTGCTAAATCAATTAATTCATCACACGAAAGTTTATTATTTTCATCAACTTCTATAAATCCGTAGCTAATAGATGTTTCGTATTCTTTATTAAGCGATAGGATATTTTCAGAACATACAGTAACTTTTGTTTTAATATCAGTGTCTTTAGAGTTTCCAATAATTAAAAATTCATCACCACCAATTCTTGAAATAGTGTCTTCATTAAACACTTTTTTTATGTGGCTTGCTGCATTTTTTATATACCAATCGCCTTGTTCGTGTCCATAGTTATCATTAATATTTTTAAGCCCATCTAAATCAATAAACAGCACATAGCAGTATTCTTTATTATCTAAAAAGCTTTTTAATTTATCTATAGCTATACTTCTAACAAAAAAGCCAGTGAAGTAATCTGTAATACTTTCCTTTTCAAGTTTATGTATAGTTATATTATCAGTTTTTATTTCTTTTTCAGTATCCACATATTTAATTGACGCTTGTCTTAAACTTGAATATAAAACTACTGCCACCATAATAATAACAAAGCTAACTAAAGTTACTAGACCAGTTCTAATTTGGTAAATACTATTAAAATTTGTATCTTCAACAATTGCATATAAAGAAATAAAACTTATCCATTGATTAACTAATACAGCAAGTAAAAGTATACAGCTTAAAATTAAACTTGGAGTATCAATAAAAAGATATTTAACAGATTTATGAAATAAAACTCTACTACTAATCATAATATACGGCACTAAAATAGCAAATGTTAAGAAAGTTATTTTAATTACATTATCTTGACTACTTAAAAACTCAATAAGCTGAACTCCTGAATTTAAAGAAAGCAGTCCAATAACTAAAATTCTTGTTCCAAAATAATTTATAGTAAAGCATAGCGAAACTGCAATAGCCGATAAAACAGAAAGTTTAAAAGCATACCACACCTCAATAAAAAACATAATAAAATAAATAATTATAAATGTTTCCTCTTTATAATAACTATTAAAATATATTGGTAAATAAACTATAATACTATTAATTATTAAATATAACCCTAACAATTTTAAAGACATATTTGTTTTGCCAAATATTTTAGCAACATAATCTGAAACAAAATAAATATATAGAATATAAGCAGCTATTGTTATTATCATCATACTACGCCACCTTTTTTATAAAATCGTTCTTTATCAATATTCATTAATTCATCTACATAATTTAGCATCTCTGTTCTTGTATGCGGTTTATCGGCCATATCAAAGCACATATATCCAATATTCGCATGGAATGTAAACGGTTTTGTTTTATTGAATTTACTAACTGACTTTTTAATTCTATTAATTACAATTTCTAAATCTTCACTTGTAATATCAAATAATACTAATAAAAATTCATCGCCGCCTATTCTAGCAGATAAATCTTCTTCACGAACACATTTTTTTAAGATATTTGCTATATCTATTATATATTCATCCCCTGTTTTATGGCCAAAATTATCATTAACATACTTTAAACTTGCAAGATCTAAAAACACAAGTCCAAATTTTGATTGTGAATCATTGCATAATTCATCTAGTTTTGAAAAAACAAATCTTCTATTATATAATTTTGTTAAATCATCTGAATAAACTTTAAATTCAGTTGCTATTTTCTTTTCAATTACTCTTTCATGCACAAACCTTGCCTCATCCGCTTTTCTTTTATAAGGATGTAAATTAATTAATGATATATTAAAAATTAAAAGACAATAATATAAAATTAAAACAAATACTGCAGTTGAAGTAGTAGATATTAAAAATTCAAAACTTAAATTAATATCGCCAATAAACATCACATCATGTGCCAAAAATAAAACCATCAAAACCAAAACTGCGCTCATAATTTCAGAATAGAATTTAGCTGTTGCTATCTCTTTCATCTTTTTATTTGAAATAAACTTTCCAATAATATATAATGCAATTGATAATGAAACATTAGTTATTATCATAACTCTTGAAAAGCTATCTGTGTTATTTTTAATTTGATTTATCGTCAAATCACTAACAGCCATCTCGCCTAAAACAACTAATAGATTGACTGCTAATACGTTTAAAGCAACATTAGATGCTGCAAAAAATGTAATTCTCCATTGCAGTTTTGAAAGATATAAAAACTCAAGGAAGTAAGTGACTAATAAAGCTAATTGAATTATATAATAATCTAAAACTAAATAATTCATTAATACAACAGCTATTGAATTAATTGCAAGGCAAATAAATATTTCAAATTTACTGCATTTTAAATCTAATTTTTGCACAACAAAGTTAATAGCAAAAAAACTATATACAATATTAGAAATCACATTTAAAATTAAATATATATTAATAACTATCTCCCCCTTTCATTTTATACCATCTACTCATTATACAATATTTTCCATATTTATTCAAGCAGATTTATGCAAATTACATAATAAAGGCTTACACTATTTATTCCAATTTATTATTACGTTTATCTTATAATTACTAATTAAAATAATAAAAAACAGCAGATTTTTAACTATCTGCTGTTTTTTATTATTTGTTTTTTAATGCTTTATTTGTTTTATAAATTGTATTTATTGTATCAATTAAAATAAACAAAAGAATTATATAAGGAAAAATATTCATATAGGTTACTGAAACATTCGCACTAGACACAAAATCTATAAAACTTTCTGAGTATATTCTATTTCCACTCATAATATAAAATAAACCTACGCCACAAATAATATTTGAAATTATAGATGTTATCATAACTTTTTTTGTGTATTTTCCATCTATTAATTTTATAATATCATCATAAACTCCAGCTACACCTATAATTATAATCACCGCCCATAAAGATTTTATAAATTCAGAATTGAAAATAGTTAAAATATTTCCGTCTTGAGTAAAGCTAAACTCTATTATCTCTGGTGCAATTAATAAAACAATTGTAAATAGCGTATTTATAACTATACCTAAAACAGGCTCTATCATTGGAATTTTTTCTTCTTTTTTAGGTGGATTTGGAAGATTATCAATATCAAAAGATATATTAAATTCATCTAAAGAAACCGATTTTCTTTCTAAAATAGCAAAAACAATAGTTGTAGCACCAATTATCGAAATACTAGCTGTGATTAAATCTAGCCCTAATTCATAAATTCCTAAAGCTGCATTTCCACCATTTAAGCCAATATTTAAAACCCCACCAACTGTAAGCCCGATAGCTACTGCAATTAAAATTATTTTTAAAGCTAATTTATACTTTATAAAATACTCACCACTAATTAAAGCTGTTGATTTATCTGTATTATATTGCAGTCCTAATTCTTCTGGCGTTCCAAGCTCTGCTAAAACAACTCTAACATCTTTATCAGTTGGTGTTAAATCCTTGCATCTTTCTTCTAGCATATCATTAATAATCGAGCGAATTTCTTTTAAAATATCCTCTCTTTGCTTATAAGAAAGATATTTTGAAACAGCATATATATACTTTTCAATTAAATCATTATTATACATCTTTTATATCTCCTTTTAATAAATTATCTATATTATTTGAATATGTTTCCCAGTGCACTTTCATTTTTTCTAAAACATCTTTTCCCATATCAGTTATAATATAGTATTTTCTCGGTTTACTTTCGCCTACATCCCATTTACTCTCCAATAATCCTTGCGTTTCTAATCTTCGCATTAATGGATATAAGGTGTTTCCTTCTATTGATATCCCGTTATCTTCTAGCGTTTTAACTAATTTATATCCATAAGTAGGCTCATTTAACTGACTTAAAACTAAAATTGTTAAACTACCACGTCTTAATTCTAAAATAAGGCCTGAAACTATTTCATTTACTCCCATTATCCCCACCCTTTCTATTTTTGTTCTTTTACTGTTACACACATTATACTGTATGACACACACTATTGTCAAGAGTAAAGTTAAATAAAAAAAATAAGCCGATGTATTTCGGCTTATTTTCAGTTATATAATTAGTTTTTGTTTTCAATAGCAATAATAAAAACTAACGCTATAAATTCAAAAAGTTAAATTATTAAAATAACACTATTATTTCATAATTTATCTTCTTTTCTTTTTTGAGTTTTTAATGTTTTCGTAATATGCTTTTTTCTTATCTTTATTACTTGGTGATGTGCTTTTTTCTTTTAAAAATCTATCTGAGTTATTTGATTTTTTATATCTATCTTCTTTTCTATCCCCTGATTTACTGCGCTTATTTTCAACTCTTATACTAGATTTTTTTCTTAAATTATCTTTTTGATTGCCAATATCTTTACCAACTTTATCAATGTCTTCTTTACCTAAAACAAAATCAATATTACCATTTAAAACATCAACTTTAGCAACAAAAACATCTATTTCATCGCCCATAGTATATTTTTTTCCAGAAACAGGACATGACACTCTAAATCCTTCTTCTAAAATTGGATTTATCATATCGAGTTTTGATATATGCACAAGCCCTTCAACTGTGTTTTCTAAAGAAACATACACTCCAAAATTTGTAACCGATGTTATAATCCCATTAAATTTATCACCTATATATTTTTGCATATACTGAGCTTTATAAATATCATCAGCATCTCTTTCAATTTGCATAGCAGTAAGTTCTGCTGAGCTTGATTGAATAGCGGCTTTTTGCGAGAATTTTAAATGTCGTTTATTAATTTTCTCTATTGAATATCCCTTTAAATAATCCGAAATAACCCTATGAATAGCTAAGTCTGGATATCTTCTAATTGGGCTAGTAAAATGAGAATAATCAGATAAGCCTAAACCAAAGTGTCCTATTGATTCAGCAGTATAATTTGCTTTAGATTGACATCTTAATACGCCCATGTGAACAAATTTTTCAAGTTTTGTATCTCTAGTTTCATCTAAAATTTTACTTAATGCAATTTGTAAACTTTGGCTTTTATCGTCTATTCTAATATTAAATCTAGTTAAATTATCTCTTAAAATCCCTAATTTTTCTTCACTTGGTGCTTCATGAGTTCTATATAAAAACGGAACTTGCTTTTCTTTTGAAAATCTTGCTGCACAGTTATTAGCAAGTAGCATAAATTCTTCTATCATTTTTTCAGATAATCCACGAGTGCGCTTTTTAATGTCTATTGGATTTTTTTCATCATCAAAAATTATATACGCTTCATCACTCTCTATTCCCATACTGCCACGCTGTTTTCTTTTTATATCTAGCAGTTGATATAGTTCTTTTAAATTATTAAATTCATTTGTTAAAAAACTATACTTATTTTTAATTTCTTCATTTGCAGTATCATTATAAAAATCATTAATCTCAGAGTAAATCCCTTTAATTTTTGATTTGATAATTGATTTATAAAATTCGTATTTTACAACATCTCCAGTTTTATCTAAATAAATATCGCAGCTTAAAGCAAATCTTAAAACATCAGGATTTAAAGAGCAAACATTGTTTGAATAATCTTTTGGGAGCATAGGGATAACGCTCTCTCCAAAGTAGATTGATGTTCCCCTTTCAAACGCTGATTTATCGCATAAGCTATTCACTTTAACAAAATGGCTAACATCTGCTATATGAACAGATAGTATAAATCCATTTTCATCTTTTTTAATGCTTATAGCATCATCTATATCTTTTGTAGAAGCGCCATCAATCGTGAATACATTTTCATTAGTTAAATCTCTTCTAAATTCTCTTTGTGAATCAATATCCATTGAATTTGCAATTTGGTGTGCTTCATCGATTTCTTCTTTTGTAAAATCAGTTAAAATTTTCTTTTGAGCTAATAATAACTCAACTGATTTTTCACTATCATCAACAATTCCTATCACTTTTTTAAGATTCGCCGACAAAGACCTATGGCCTTTACCCCTACCTTTTAGAGAAACTATAATAATATCATCGTTATTTAAGCGATGTTTTCCTATAATCGGCAAACTTAAAGTTGGGCTATCTTTTAATTTTGCAAATAAGCCTTCCCTTGTTTTTTCTACTATAGCCGTTATATTATCATTCTCTTTAATAAGCTCTACAACTTCTGCCTCGTGCTCTCTTCTTGATTTTATAGGTTTTATATAAACCTCATCTCCCACAACAGCACCTTTCATAAATTTTCCTGCAATGAAAAAGTCGTTTTTATTATCTTCAACCCTTGCAAAACCAAAATTTTCAGTTAGTTTTACTATTTTTGCAGCTAATAAATTTTTATCCCTTGTGTCTACTTTTAATTTATTACTATTTCTAATTCTATCATTATTTAAATAAACTAGCCCGTTTTTCTCTGTTAAATATCCACTGTTTAATAAGCTATCAATTGCCGCAAAAAACTTTTTATTCCCACTAAATTTATTTTTTAGTTGTTTAAAACTTTTTGGACCATTTGAAAGTTCTTTTATAATCCTATCTTTAATTGGCATAGTTATTACCATTCCTTTCTTTGAGTTTTACATCTATGCATATTTAAAATGCGGTAAACATTCGCTATTTTTATAGACTGAGGAATAAAACTCAGAGTTTAAAATTTTATTTTCAAACTTTTCCTCTTATTATATATTAAAAAAAATTAATTTTTTATTATAAAATTTAATATAGTAAAAAAGCCGCCACAAAGTGACGGCTTTTAAAATTACATAATCACACTTAAAACGTTTACAACCATTATTACTGTAAATAACACAACAGCAGCCCATTTTGTTGCCACAGCAGCTTTAGCATTTACTGAACGTGATTGCATACTTTGATAATTTTCACTAGCGCCTGAAAAAGCACCCATACCACTTTGTTTTGATTCTTGTGATAACACTAGTATCACAACGATTATACACACTACTGCTAATACAGCACCAGCGATAATTTCATATATACCCATTTATTTGTCCCACCCTTCGTGAACTAATTTTTTTATAACTACTTAATTCTAGCATAGTTTTATTACTTTTGCAAGTTATTTTTAAAATGATAATTGCTCAAATAAATCATTTTCTTTTAAAAAACTTCCCGCTGCAGGAATATTTTTTGTTTTAAACTTACTTGGATTTTCAAGCTGTGCTTTTGAAAGTAGTTTTACTGATTTTAAAACTTGTTTAGTTTTTAAATTTAATACTTGAACACCAATAGAATTTTTAGTTGTTTTTTCAGAAATTTGACTTGTGTTTACAACTAAAGCTCTATTAACATCACTAATAAATACTAAATCTTCATTTTCCATAAAATGCATAATTTTAACAACTTTTGATTTATCGCTATACGCATTTATTAATTTTTTTCTATTTTGCTTTGTTTCGTAAGAAATCATAGGAATTTTTGCAGCTTTTCCATTTTCAAAACAGAACAACATAAATCCTTTATAATCTTTAATTATCGCCATATAAAGTATGTTTTCGTTTTCTTCCATAGATAATTTAGCTGGTGCAAACTCTCCGAGTGAAGAAGCTTTTGTATCATCAAACGTTGCCGCCCTTGCTTTATACACTTGTGATTTATCTGTAAAGAATAAAAGCTCAATATCATTTGTTGTTTCTAAATGAAGAACAATTTCATCATCAGCTTTTAATTTATGTTCGCTACTCATTCTTAAAGATTGAGGAGTGATTTTTTTAATATACCCTTGAGAAGTTAAAAACAGATTAACTGGATAAGGATCAATTTTTTCTTCTTCATTTTCTAAAACTTCTTGTTTTGTGTTATATAAAACATCTGTTTTTCTAGGTTTTGCATATTTTTTAATAACCGTTTCAAGCTCAGAAATAATAATTTTACGAACTTTTGAATCGCTTTTTAAAATAGCCTCTAGATCTTCGATTTCTTTAATTAAGCCATCAATTTCTTCTATTCTTTTTAAAATATAGTTTTTATTAAGTTGGCGCAAACGAATTTCAGCCACATAATCAGCTTGAATTTCATCAATTCCAAATCCAATCATTAAATTAGGAACAACTTCTTTATCATCTTCTGTATTTTTAACTATTTCAACAGCCTTATCTATATCTAACAAAATAGCTTTTAAGCCTTTTAACAGGTGAAGTCTTGATTGCTTATTTTTCAAATCATAGCTTGTACGCTTTTTAACACATTCTATTCTAAAACTAATCCATTCTTCAATAATTCTTTTAACTCCAAGCACCATAGGAGTTGAGCCAATTAAAATATTAAAGTTTGCGGAGAATGTGTCTTCAAGAGGAGTTAGTTTAAATAATTTTTGCATTAACTTTTCTGGATCTTGTCCTCTTTTTAAATCAAATGTGATTTTCAAACCATTTAAATCGGTTTCATCTCTCATATCATTGATTTCTTTTATTTTGCCTTGTTTTACCCCATCTGCAACCTTATCCATTATAGCCTCAATAGTTGTAGTTGGCGGTATTTGAGTAACTTCTATGATATTATATTCTTTTATATATTCCCATCTTGAGCGAATTCTAACGCTACCTTTACCTGTGTTATAAACTGAATTTAAATCACTTTGATCGTGAAGAATTAATCCACCACCTGCAAAGTCTGGACCTATTAAAGTGTCTGCAACATTGTGCTCTTTATCTTTAATTAAAGCGATAGTTGTTCGGCAAATTTCTTCTAAATTAAACGAACAAATATTAGAAGCCATACCAACAGCTATACCTAATGTATTATTAGTTAAGATATTTGGAAAAGTTGTTGGGAGAAGAGTTGGCTCTTTTTTAGTTGAATCATAGTTATCAACAAAAAGCACTGTTTCTTTATCTATATCCCTAAATAACTCCTCACAAACACTTTCAAGTTTTGCCTCTGTATATCTTGAAGCAGCATAAGCCATATCTCGGCTATACCCCTTACCAAAGTTACCTTTACTATCAACAAAAGGGACAAGCAAAGTTTCATTTCCTCTAGCAAGCCTTACCATTGTTTCGTAAATAGCAGCATCACCGTGAGGGTTTAATCTCATAGTTTGCCCAACTATATTTGCAGATTTTTGCTTTGTGCCTTTTAAAAGCCCCATTTCATACATTGTATATAAAAGCTTTCTATGACTCGGCTTAAATCCATCTATCTCAGGAAGTGCTCTTGAAACGATAACACTCATAGCATATGGCATATAGTTTTCTTGAAGAGTCCTTGTTATAGGCATTTGTATTATTTCGCCAGAACTAATTATCTCAACGCTATCATCTAATGTAGGGCGAGAATTTCTAGTGGCTGCATTTTTCTTTTTTGCCATATTATAATTTTTCCTTTCTTAAAGGTTTTTAGTTTATACTATATATTTTTTAGATGTTTTATCTTTTTTATCACTCGGTGATAAAATTTTGCCCTTAGCTCATGGGCAAAAGATAAAACTCTGGAGAATTAAAGTGTATAGCTTTAATTCTTAATTTACCTATTTTAGATGTTTTATCTTTTTTATCACTCGGTGATAAAATTTTGCCCTTAGCTCATGGGCAAAAGATAAAACTCTGGAGAATGAAAACGAAGTTTTCATTCTTAGGATAAATCCAATTGATCCAAATACTGTGCCCCAAAGTCTTGAATAAATTGTTTTCTACCTGCTAGATTATCACCTAGAAGTAAATCAAACATTTCTCCTGTTTTTTCTAAATCTTCTTTGCAAACTTTAACTAATCTTCGTGTGGCAGGATTCATCGTTGTTAGCCACATCATATCAGCTTCATTTTCACCAAGACCTTTTGAGCGTTGAATAGTGTATTTTTGCCCTTCAACTCTTGAAAGGATATCTGATTTTTCAGCTTCTGTATAAGCAAAGTATGTCTTATCTTTTGAATTTATTTCATATAAAGGAGATTCTGCTATATAAACATATCCATCTTCGATTAGTTGAGGAGTAAGTTTAAAAATCATTGCTAGAATAAGTGTTCTAATTTGAAATCCGTCAACATCGGCATCGGTACAAATAACAACTTTATTCCATCTTAAATTTTCAATATTAAATGTTGCTATACCGCCACTTTTATACTTTGCCGGACTCTCAACACCACAACCTAAAACTTTTATTAAATCTGTTATAATATCGCTTTTAAATATTTTATCATAATCACTTTTTAAGCAGTTTAGAATTTTACCCCTAACTGGCATTAAAGCTTGGAAATTCGCATCTCTACTTGTTTTACATGCGCCAAGTGCTGAATCACCTTCCACGATATATATTTCTCTTTCGTTTATATCTTTAGTTCTGCAATCAACAAATTTATTAACTCTATTAACTATATCTATTTGAGCAGATAGAGTTTTCTTTAAACCTTGGCGAGTTTTTTCGCTTTGTTCACGGCTTTGCTTATTAACTAATATTTGCTGTGCTATTTTTTGTGCTTCTTCTGGCTTTTCTATAAAATACACTTCTAATGAATGCTTTAAAAAATCATTCATAGCTTGAGTTATAAATTTATTTGTTATTGCTTTTTTAGTTTGATTTTCATAGCTAGTAACCGTTGAAAAACAGCTAGAAACAAAAACTAAACAATCTTGTATATCTTCAAATTTTATTTTGTTTTCTGCTTTTTTATATAGTCCTTTTGATTTTAATAAGCTATCAAATTGGCTAACAAACGCAGTTTTTAATGCTTTATCTGGACTACCGCCGTATTCTAAGAATGATGAGTTATGATAGTATTCTATTTTATTAACTTTATTTGAAAAAGCAAAAGCAGCATTCATTTTAACTTTATAAGAAGCCATATCTTCTCTGTCTTTGCCTTCTGCCTCTTTTGTATCAAATGTTATAACTGATAAGCTTTGTCCGTCTAATATTTCTTCAACATAGTCTTTTATGCCATTTCCATAGTAAAACTCTGTTTCTAAAAAACCTTTATCTGTTTCTTCTTTAAATATAAATAGTATACCAGGATTTACAACAGCCTGTCTTTTTAAAGTTTTTACAAAATATTCTGTTTGAACATCTATATCCGAAAAAACTTCTAAATCCGCTCTCCAACGAATAGTTGAGCCTGTTTGCTTTTTAGTTGTTTCTTCTTTTTTTAATCCACCAACATTTTCACCTTTTGCAAAATCTAAGTGATAGTGAAAACCATCTCTAATAATATCGGCTGTCATATATTCACTAGCATACTGCGTTGCACAAAGACCAAGTCCGTTAAGTCCTAGTGAATATTGATAGTTATCCCCTTGATTATTATTGTATTTACCACCGGCATACATTTCACAGAAAACTAACTCATAGTTGTATCTTTCTTCATTTTTATTATAGTCAACTGGAATACCTCTAGCAAAATCTTGAATTTCAACAGAGCCATCTTTAAATTTCGTTAGGATTATCTTTTTTCCGTATCCTTCTCTTGCTTCATCTATACTATTTGATAGTATTTCAAAAATTGAATGTTCGCACCCTTCAATTCCATCGGAGCCAAAGATAACAGCCGGACGCTTACGCACTCTGTCTGCACCTTTTAAACTACTTATACTCTCATTGGTGTATTCTTTTTTCTTTGGCATTTTAAGTGTTTACTCCTTTTTTTTGATATCTATTTTTATCATATTATTAATTCCTTATCATATATGATACCATATTATATTAAACATTATATACCACTTTATGTCAAGTGTTATAAGATATCATTTTAAATTTTTAGCAGTAAAAAGGACAGTTTTTAACTGTCCTTTTTTGTTTTATTTGTTTTCTTTGTCTTTTTCTAAGTCGCCTATTTCTAAATCGCCAACTTCTTCAAAAACTTCATTAATATTTTTTACAGCTTTTGGTTTTCTTGGTTTTGGCTTTGGTTTAGCTGTTTCTTCTGCTTTTGTTTCGGCTTTTTCTTCTTCTACTTTAGTATTTGCAACAACTTCGCCTGCTTCTTGTTTTGCTTTAGTT
>CAYJGG010000020.1:17747-29973 GCA_964369915.1 uncultured Oscillospiraceae bacterium
GCTTCTTGTTTTGCTTTAGTTGTTCTAGTAGTTTTTGGCTTTGTAGTAGCTTTTGTTTCTGCTTTTTCTTCTTCTACTTTAGTATTTGCAACAACTTCGACTGCTTCTTGTTTTGCTTTAGTTGTTCTAGTAGTTTTTGGCTTTGTAGTAGCTTTTGCTTCGGCTTTAACTTCTTCTACTTTAGTATTTGCAACAACTTCTTTTAAAGGCATTTCTTGAGTTTCATCATTTACAATAACATCTAGTGTTAATTGCCCTGATTCTTCCTCTTCTTTATTAGAAGATAAATATTCCTCAGCAGTTATAGCTTTTGCACCTTCCATTAATTCTAAAAAGCGTTTAGCATTAACTTTTTCAGTAACCATTAATTCTTTTGCAACTTCATGTAGTTTATCAATATTATCTTTTAGAATATTTGTACAAGTTTCATATCCCTCATTAATAATATCTCTAATTTCAATATCAATTTCATTTGCAATAGCTTCTGAGTAGTCTTTTGTATCTCCAGGTCCATAAGCGTATCCTGGGTTTGTTCCGTAAACAACAGTTCCTAATTTTTCTGAGAAACCATAACGTTTAACCATAGCTTTTGCTATAGATGTAACTCTTTCTAAATCGTTTGAAGCGCCTGTTGAAATTTCATCTAGTATAATTTGCTCTGCTATTCTACCACCTAAAAGAGTAACTATATTATCTTTCATTTGAGTTTTTGTTGTGTAGCTAGAATCAGTTTCTGGCATTGATAGCGTGTATCCGCCAGCCATACCACGAGGTATGATTGAAATTTCTGTAACTGGATCTGCTGTTGGCGAATAGTAAGTTGCAACAGCGTGCCCTGCTTCATGATAAGAAACAAGTATTTTTTCTTTTTCAGTAACAACTTTAGAGCGTTTTTCAGGCCCTGCTATAACTTTGATAGTTGCCTCTTCAATTTCAGCTTGAGTAATTGCTTTTTTATTCTTTTTAGCTGCCATTAAAGCCGCTTCATTAATTAAATTTTCTAAATCAGCACCAGTAAATCCTGGAGTTGATTTTGCAACATAACTAAGCTCTACGTCTGGAGCCATTGGCTTTCCTAGAGTGTGAACTTTTAATATTTCTTCTCTACCTTTAACGTCTGGCGCACCAACATAAACTTGCCTATCAAAACGTCCTGGACGAAGTAGTGCTTTATCTAAAATATCAGCACGGTTTGTAGATGCCATAACAATAACGCCTGCATTTAAGCCAAAGCCGTCCATTTCAACTAGTAATTGGTTTAGCGTTTGTTCTCTTTCATCATGTCCGCCGCCAATACCTGAGCCCCTTTGACGTCCAACAGCATCAATTTCATCTATAAAGATAATACTAGGTGCATTTCTTTTTGCTTTATCAAATAAATCTCTAACTCTTGAAGCACCAACACCAACATACATCTCCATAAATTCAGAGCCAGAAATTGAGAAAAATGGAACGCCTGCTTCGCCAGCAGTTGCTTTTGCAAGTAGTGTTTTACCAGTACCTGGAGGGCCTGCTAGTAATACACCTTTTGGTATTCTAGCACCAAGAGAATCGTATTTTTTAGGATTTTTTAAGAAATCGACAATCTCTTCAAGTTCACCTTTTTCTTCGTCTACCCCAGCTACGTCTTTAAATGTTTTTTTGTTGTTTGGATCTATTTCTTTTGTTTTTATTCTGCCTATCGACATTCCACCTTTAGAGCCGCCTCTGCTTTGCATAACAAAGAATACAATCGCACCCACCATACCTAGCATTAGTATAAGTGTTAGCGCTGTATTTAATGTCGCCATGGTGTCTGCACTAACAGTCCAGTCGTATATTACATCTTCATCGTACTCAGCTATTTTATCTAAAAATAAAATAACATTTGTAACTTTATAATTTACAACATTTTCTTCTTCGCCATCTTCATTTATGATAGGCTCTGTTTGTGTTTTGTTTTCAACACCATCTTTTAAATAGATTGTTAAATTTCCGTTTCCAAAATCAAGCTCGTATTCTTCAACACTGCCGTTTTTGAATAACTCTACGACTTCACTAGTTTTATATTCTTCGATAACTTCTCTTTCCGAAAACATAAACGCTACTACTAAAAATGCAGTAACTGCTAAAATTATGGTCGTTAGTGAATTGTTTTTCTTTTTCTTTAGCAAGGTCTTTTCTCCTTTTGATTATTTTTTATTGATATATTTCAGGTTTTAAAACTCCAATGTAAGGTGCATTTCTGTATTTTTCATCGTAGTCTAATCCATATCCTACAACAAATTCATCTGGAACTGCTTTTCCAATATATTTTGCCACAATATCGCTTTTTCTTCTTGATGGTTTATCTAATAAAGTTACAATTTCAATACTTTTTGGATTTCTTGAAGCTAGTAAATCTTTAATAAAACTTAATGTAAGTCCTGTGTCTAGTATATCTTCAACAATTAAAACGTCTTTATCGTCTAAAGTTGTATCGATATCTTTAACTATTTTAACATTTCCTGATGTTTGAGTGCCAGCGCCATATGAAGACACCACCATAAAATCCATTTCTAAATGGCAATCAATCTCTCTTACTAAATCAGCTAAAAAAACAACCGCTCCTTTTAAAATTGTTATAACAAATAGATTTTTATCTTTATAATCTTCTGTTATAGTTTTTCCAAGTTTTTGCACGATTTCATTAATTTCTTCCTTGTTTAAAAGGATTTCCTTCATATCATTTTTCATTTTATTGCCATTCCTTTCTTTTGGCCTTGTGCACTATGCCACACAATTTACTAAGTGGCAACGTTTCGCTAATATCTAATAACAAAAGCACAAACCTTTTCTCTCTTTTCTTAAATTAATTTGATAAATTGTATAGTTAGAACTTTAGTTGTGTTTTCTGAGATTTCATATGGCTTATTAACGCCATATTTTTCAAGGAAAACAACATTTTCACCGTCTGATAAAATCAGCATTTTTTCTCTTTTAGATTTTTCAATTTTATCTTCGATAAATAGTTTTTTTAATGATTTTGTTATACCTCTTTTTGATAAGGTTATTTTATCATTAATTCTTCTATTTCGAATTTTAGGTGCATTTAATATTTTATCATAATCTATATAATAAATAAATGAATTTTTGTTATTTTTTTTAAAATTTTCTATATTTTCAAGACTAAAAACCACTTTTTTTTCAAAAAAATCAATTTCTGTGTCAAAAATTATGTCTATTTCTTGATTTTCTGTTTTATTTTCTTCTGGCTTTTCAAAATAAAGCACTCCATTTTTTATATGGCAAAATAAATTTTTTGATAATTGTTTTGAATATTTTTCGCTGCCGAGTGCTAAAAATATACTATTTATATTATCTAAACTAAGACAATTTTTTTCTTCTAATATATTTCTTAAAAACTGCTTTATTATCACTTTATCTTCTTTTAAAATTTCTTTTATTTTAAAGCCGTTTTCACATTTTGCTTTACTACATAGATTATCACTTAATTTTGTTAAGAATGTGTTTGTATCTTCCATGTCTTTTGAAAATGTGAATATGTTTTTTTCTATATTTGGATTTATTTCTTTTAAAACAGGAACTACTTTTAATCTAATTTTATTTCTTGAATAAATATCTTTAAAATTTGTTTCATCGTCTACAAAAGGAATATCATTTTCTTTGCAATATTTTTCTATTTCTTCTCTTGTGACATCTATTAAAGGGCGATAAATATTTTCTCTTTTTAGTGAAATTCCTTTTAATCCTTTAATGTTTGTCCCACGAGTTAAATTAAATAAAATTGTTTCTAAATTATCACTAGCAGTATGCGCTGTTACTAGCTTTGCGTTTGTTTTTTCTTGGATTTTTTTAAAATAATCATATCTTATTTCTCTTGCCCAGCTTTCCGTTGAAAGACCTTTTGGCTTTTTTATATCATTCATATTTGCATTTAAAATATAAAGTTTTACGCCCATTTTTTCTACGTGATTTTTAACAAAGTTCTCTTCTTCTTCACTTTGCTTTCTTAACCCATGGTTAATATGAATGGCAATTATTTTTATATCAAAAAATTCTTTTTCTAAACATAAAAAGTGAAACAGAGCCATACTGTCTGCCCCACCTGAAAGGCAGACTGCCACTGTATCACCTTTATTTAAAATATTATATTCATTTATAGTGTTTAATACTTTATTCTTCATCTGTATGCACATAATCCACATTATAAAATCTTGTATGCGCGCCGTCCCAACCTAAAAATACTTTCCCAACTTCACCGTGACGGTTTTTTGCTACAATACATTCTGCTTGATTTTGATTCACTTCGGGGCTTTGATCGTAATACCCTTGTCTATATAAAAATAAAACAATATCTGCGTCCTGCTCAATAGAGCCTGAATCTCTTAAATCTGAAAGCTGTGGACGTGAGTCTTTTGTTGCACCTTTTTCAGCACTACGAGAAAGCTGAGATAATGCAATAATCGGAACTTCTAACTCTTTTGCCATAATTTTTAGATTACGAGTTATATCACTAACCTCCTGAACCCTACTTTCATTTCTTTTTCCAGAAGACATCAACTGGATATAATCGACAACAACTAGCCCTACATTTTCGATTTCTGGATTTTGGTTTAAACGTCTAATTTTAGCTTTCATTTCAGCTACTGTAATATTTGCTGAGTCATCTAAATAAATTGGCATATCTGAAACTATACCAACTGCATTACCAATACTATCCCACGCTTCATTTGGGATTTCGCCTGAACGAATCATATGTGAATCTATTAAAGCTTCTGATGAAATAATTCTTTCTGTTAATTGCTCTTTACTCATCTCTAATGAAAAAATAGCAACTGGCTTTTTATCTTTTGCTGCAATATTAGTTGCAATATTAATAACAAAACTTGTTTTACCCATACCAGGACGAGCCGCTAAAACAACTAAATCACTTTTAGAAAGTCCTGTTAATTTACCGTCTAAATAATCAAAATGAGTTTTTAAGCCTAGATATTTATATCTATCTTTGCCCGACATCATTTTTAATCTATTAAAACTTGAGGCAACAGGATCACTAATATGTTTTAAGCCTGTTAACTCTTTACCTTGTCTTAATTCATAAATTCTTTGCTCTGCTGATTCTAAAAGCAAGTCTGCACCTTGAGATTCTTGAGTTTGAGATAAAATATCTCCTGCTGTTTGCATAAGTTGGCGCACTAAATATTTATCTTGCAATATTTTTATATAATACTGAACATTTGATAAACTTGGCACAGTGTCTGCAAGTTGTGCAAGATAAACTTTTGCATCATTCTCAGAAGAAAACACCTTTTTTTCTAAAACTTGATTTAAAACAGTTATAAAATCGGCTGGGATATTCATCATAAATAAATTATGTAATTCAGCGAATATCTCTCTATTTTGTCTTGCGTAAAAATGCTCTTCTTTAACTTGTTCTATAATAAGTGAAACTAAGTCTTGATCAATTAATGCCGCACCTAATATAGCCTGCTCCGCATCCATAGAATACGGTTGCACGACTCCTGCATTTTCTAAAGCTACATTAAGTTTTTCCATTTTATGCTAATTCCCCTCTAGGCTTTATTTAAGATTAATGTTTATTCTTAGTTTATTATTCTTTTACTAAAACTGTCACTTTAGCTGTGATTTCTGGATATATTTTGATAGCGCACTCAAAAGAGCCATATGTTTTTATATCATTCATCACTAATTTCTTTTTATCAAAATCTAATTTTAATTGATCTTTTAATGCTCCTGCTACATCTTTTGTAGTAATAGCTCCAAAAAGTTTTCCTTCTTTTCCTGCTTTTGCTGTTAAAACAACTTCTTTTTCATGAACTTTTGCTTTTAATTCATTCGCCGCTTTTATTTCTTCATTTTTATGATGTGCTTTTGCACTTTCTTTAATTGCAACATCTTTTAAAGCACCTTCTGTTGCTTCTTTTGCTAGCTTTCTTGGAAATAAAAAGTTTCTAGCGTATCCGTCTGAAACACTAACAACTGTATCTTTTTTTCCTAATTCTTTAACGTCTTGTAATAATACTACTTTCATATTTATTTATTCCTTTATTAATATTTTTAATTTCTATGAATTTTTAGAAATATATTCATCTATGCTAGCTTTAATTTTTTCTTCCACTTCTTCAAGTGAAATATCTTCAAATTGAGCACCAGCCATAGTTAGATGGCCGCCCCCGCCTAAGTTTTCCATTAAAATTTGCACATTTATTCTGCCTAAACTTCTTGCTGAAACACTAATTTTTTCTTCCATTTTAACTGCAACAATAGAGGCATCTATTCCATCGATAACTAATAAATCATTTGCAGCTTGTGGAATTGCAACAAATAATTCGCTATTCATCCATTCATTAACTGACACTGCAATACCATTATATATATTAGCCTCTTTGACAATTCTAGCCTTTGCCTCATAAACTTTTTTTGGTATTGTAAATAATTTTAAAACATTGCTTGTGTTTGCGCCTTGTCTTCTTAAATAAGCCGCAGCTTCAAATGTTCTAACTCCACATCTTTCTGCAAAATGTCTTGTATCTAGCATTATACCAGATAATAATGCATCTGCATATACGCTAGGCATATTATATGATGTTGGGAAGATGTATTGAATTAACTCACTCACAAGCTCGCTAGCAGAAGATGCATAAGGCTCATGGAATGATACAACTGATTTAATTATATCATCAACTAGTCTTCTATGATGATCCACTACAACAACTTTTTTAACTGCATTTACAATTAATTCACTCTCCGTCATTTTAGCAGTGTGACAATCTACAACGATTAATAAGGTGTTTTTAGTAATCATATCAAGTGCAGTATTTGGATCTATAAAAATTTCTTTATCAATAAATTCAGATTTAATCTGATTTATTAAACTTTTTGCAGTAGTTGCGTTTTCATCGGCAACCACATACGCTTTTTTCTCTAAACTTTCTACAGCAGCATACATACCTATAGCCGAGCCAATAGCATCTAAATCGCTCATTTTATGGCCCATTATTAAAATTAAGTCGCTTTGTTCCATTACGTCTGTTAAAGATTGAGCAATAATTCTAGTTCTTACCCTGCTTCTTTTTTCAACGCTTTGTAATGTACCGCCAAAAAATTCAAATTTATCATTACTTTTAATAACTGCTTGATCTCCGCCTCTGCCTAGCGCCATATCTAGTGCCTGCCTTGCTAAAAGATCGTTTTCAAAAAAGCTCTCTCCATCTTTACCAACGCCTATAGATAAAGTTACGCTATTTTCTTTTCCTATACTTCTTGATTTATTTAATATTTCAAACTTTGATTTATGTATTTCTTCAAAGTATCTTTCTTCTAAAACAATATGGTATCTACTAGCTCCAATTTTAGTTGTAACTCCATTACTTTTATTACTAAAATCTTCCACTATTTTATCTAAACTTGCCATTATTCTCGCTCTTGAAGATTCTTTTAATTCTTTTAAAACATCCTCATAAGTGTCAACTACTATATGAAGTATAACAGGTTTTGATAAATTATATTCCCTAGCCTCTTGTTTTAATGAAGTATCATCTATTAAATAAGAAACAAAAATTCCTTCTGTGATATTCGCAAAAGAGGAATGTATCGTGTATTCTTTTTCGCCATACTCTATATTTTGTCCTATTTTTTGTGAGCTTTTTTCTAAATTAAAGTTTGGAATTACTCTATTAATTGAAAAAAGCATTATATTTTTATTATTTAAAAATTGTTCTTTAAACTCTTTATTATACCAAACAACTGTTTTTTTTATTACTATAAAAACTGGGATTTGAAGATTTTGAAAGCTGATTTTTTGCAAGTCTTCGCTATCGTCTTTTCCTAGAAATAAACCGCCAATCACATTTCTTACAGCTTTAACATTCAAAACTATAATTATCATTAATATAAATGAAACTGCAAGGCCACCTAAAAACAATCGTATATCAAGCGTAGCGTTGACAATAAAACTTACTGCCAACAACAATAATAATATAGTTATAATAATATCTTTACCTAGAAATCTATTTTTCATAATTATAACCACGCCTTCCTTTAAGTTTAAACAAGTTTTATTTTCAAACTTATCTTAAATTATAAAAAAATTACATATTTTTATTAATACATATAATTATATTTTACAGTATTTTTATAATTTTTCAATGATAAATTTTTATTTTTTTAAACTTCCATTACAATTGGTAAAACCATAGGGTTTCTTTTTGTTTTTCTGTAAAGAGTTTGGGACACTTGTTCGCGGATTTTTGATTTAATAACCATCCAGTCTTTATACTCATGATCTTGATATTTTTCTAAAACTTTTCTTGCTGCAACTCTTGCATCTGTTATTAAAGCTTCGCTCTCTTTCACATACACAAATCCACGTGAAACTATATCAGGTCCGCTTAAAACTTCACCAGATGCTGAATCAACAGTGAACACCACGACAACTAATCCGTCTTGTGATAAATGTCTTCTATCTCTTAAAACAACGCTTCCAACGTCGCCTACACCTAATCCGTCAACTAAAATTTGACCAGATGTAACACTCTCTTCAACTGAAATGCTATCTTTTGATAATTTTAAAACGCCACCGATATCTCCAAGGATTATATTGCTTTCTTTAATTCCTTGAGCCATTGCAAGTTGTGCGTGTTTTTTAAGATGTTTATATTCTCCGTGCACAGGAATAAAATATTGTGGTTTTACTAAATTTAGCATTAATTTTAATTCTTCTTGCGCAGCATGGCCAGAAACGTGAACTTCATACATTGACTCATATATAACTTCAGCTCCAAGTTTTAATAATCCATTAACAACTTTTGTTACCATTTTTTCATTGCCTGGAATAGGACTTGCTGAAATAATAATAAAATCATGTTTTGTAACATTGAATTGTCTGTGTGAGCCTTGTGCCATTCTTGAAAGTGCACTTAGTGGCTCTCCCTGACTTCCTGTTGTTATAATAACTACCTGCTCTGGCTTATAGTCTTTAACTTTTTCTGCTTCGATTACAACATTTTTTGGTGCAGTTAAATATCCAAGTTCAAATGCCATTTCAATGTTTTTAATCATACTTCTGCCTGAAACTGCAACCTTCTTTTTATATTTAACAGCTAAATCTAATATTTGCTGAATTCTATAAACATTAGATGCAAATGTTGCTATAACTATTCTCTTTTTAGCAGTATTTGCTTTTTCAAATAAAGGAACTAACCCTTCTCCAACTGTTCTTTCGCTTGCTGAATGTCCTTTTCTTTCTGCATTTGTTGAATCAGAAAGTAAAGCTAACACACCTTCCCTACCATATTTTGCAAAAGTAGCAAGGTCTGTTGTATCTCCTTGTGGTGGAGTAAAATCAATTTTAAAATCCCCTGTTGTTATAACAACGCCAGCTGGTGATTCAATAGCTAGAGCCACTGCATCTGGTATAGAGTGATTAACGTGAATAGGCACAACTGTCATACAACCAAACTGAAGTTTATCAAGAGGTTTTATCTCATGTATTGTAACTGAGTTTAATAAAGAATGTTCTGCTAGTTTATTTGAAATTAATCCTTTTGTAAGTTTTGTTGCGTATATTGGTAGATTAATCTTTTTTAATAGATAAGGGAGTGAGCCTATATGGTCTTCGTGCCCGTGAGTTATAACTATCCCTTTTATAGAATCTTTATTTTCTAATACATACGTAAAATCAGGGATAACTAAATCCACACCAAACATTTCACTGTCTGGGAATGATAATCCGCAGTCTACTAGTATTTTATCTTCACCACACTCATACATTGTGATGTTTTTTCCTATTTCATTTAATCCACCAAGTGGCACTATTCTAATTGCCGCTGCTGGAGTTTTTTTCTTTTTCTTATTGTAATATTTTCTTTTTTGAGCAGGTTTTTTAACTGTTTTTTCTGCTGCATTTGTATTGTTTTTTATTTTATTTTCCATTATACCTCCTAAGTATAGTATTGCATTATCATCAATAAAATTAAATTTATTCATTGATTTTATGCAAATTAAAAACTGACCGTAGCTTAATTATTAGCTAAGGTTTCTCATATATCTTTTTAATTGTAAACGATTATTGGTTTTAATAAACAAACGTAACGGTTGGTAGTATCTTTTAATACACCTATTCATATATATTTTACCTTTTTTTATAGCAATATGTCAAGTATTTAAGACTTTTATTGTGTATTCTTTACAAAAAGTTAATTATCGTTTATAATATTGTTGGTATCAATTTTTAATAATACCACAATAACTAAAAAGGAATTTAAGCTGTGAAAACTATTTATATATACACCGACGGAGCATGCAAAGGAAATCCCGGTCCTGGTGGTTACTGCGCGATATTAAAATATAATGGCCATGAAAAGATTATCAGTGGTGGAGAAAAAGACTCAACAAATAATCGAATGGAGCTTTCAGCCGTTCTTTTTGGACTTCGTGCTTTAAAGCAGTCTTGCCATGTGATTCTAACTAGTGATTCAAAATACGTTTTAGACTCTATTAGTAAAGGCTGGGTTTATAACTGGCAAAAAAAAGGCTGGAAAAAATCAGATGGTAAAATGGCTTTAAATATTGATTTATGGGAACAGCTTTTAGTTGAACTGCCAAAACACAAATTAGAATATGTATGGATAAAAGGTCATGCTGGACATCCTGAAAACGAAGAGTGTGATAGAATAGCCGTTTTAGAAAGTCATAAATTTTAATCACTTAGCCTTAATCGTATAAGCCGAACACGCCTAATAATCTTCAAGTAAGTTCTCTATCTTCCTTAAAAACTTTTGTAAGGCGTAAAGTAAGGCTATTTAAAGTATTGCCCTATATTTACTTTATAATACAATTGTATGATTAAATTCAGTGATTAACTCACATTTTTTATGAAATACCAATTTTTTCATTGAAAAATAAAAATTATAGTAGTATAATACACTTTAAATTCAGTGAATTAGAAAAGAGATATAATATTTATGAGTAATATTAATTTAAATTTTAATAAAGTTTTAGTAGGCGTTTCAGGAGGAGTTGATTCTTCTGTTGCAGTTGATATACTAAAAAAACAGGGGCTTGAAGTCGAAGGTGTTGTAGTTAGGTTTTCAGATTTTCACGAGGGCGCTGTTGTAGATGCTAAAAAAGTGAGCGATTATTTAGGAATAAAACTTCACACTATCGATGCTAGAGAAGAATTTAATAATAAAGTTATCCTGCCATTTTGTAAAAGTTATTGCGAAGGCTCTACTCCAAATCCTTGTATAGTCTGTAATCCTTTAGTTAAATTTAAATGCATTTTAGACTTAGCAAATGATTTAGGAATTGGATATATAGCAACAGGACACTATGCTCAAGTCACAAAAATTGACGATACATTTTATATTAAAAAAGCTGTTAGCCCTATGAAAGATCAAAGTTATATGCTTTATAGAGTTCCTCAAGAAATTTCTTCAAGGTTAATCTTGCCTCTTGGTGCTTTTGAAAAACCTGAAATCCGCCAAAAAGCAAAAGATACCGGACTTTTTACAGCCGATAAACCAGATAGCCAAGAAATCTGCTTTATTCCTTCAAATAATCATGCGCAATTTATTGAAAGCATGGGATACAAATCTAAAACAGGCAATTTCATTTCTCCTGAAGGAAAAGTAATAAGAAAACATCTTGGCGTGCACTATTACACAATAGGGCAAAGAAAAGGGCTTAATATTGCTCTTGGAAAACCCTGCTTTGTTAAAGAAATTTTAGAAAACGGCGATATAAAACTTGGCTATGCCGGAGAAGAGTATTTTAAAGGTGTTGTTTTATCACAGCCAGTTTATCCAAATGATAAGTATTTAAACGAAGGTGAAATATATACAGTTAAAGTGCGCAGTAGCACAAAAGGTACTCTT
Organism: uncultured Oscillospiraceae bacterium; assembly: GCA_964369915.1. Classification (GTDB taxonomy): domain Bacteria; phylum Bacillota; class Clostridia; order Oscillospirales; family Ruminococcaceae; genus RGIG3102. The sequence continues at coordinate 29,627 of CAYJGG010000020.1, forward strand.
GCAAAAGTTTTAAAAAGCGATAAAGACACATTAGAATTTGAATTTTTAGAGAATATTAGGGCTGTTGCAAAAGGGCAAAGTTTAGTTGTATATAATGATGATTTAGTTGTCGGTGGCGGATTTATTGAAAGCGCTCAAAACATATAATTATATTATAAAACAGGGATTATTATTAATTCCTGTTTTTTATTGCATTTTCATTGACTTTTAATGATATAATATAATAAAATTATATATAGATATAAATTAGCCTTACTCATATAATCAAAGCCGCTTAAAACTTATAAATTTCTTATATATCTACGTTATCCTCACTCGCAATACGTAAAGTATTACTCGATTGTCTG
>CAYJGG010000021.1:0-1209 GCA_964369915.1 uncultured Oscillospiraceae bacterium
TCGCTCACTTAAGCCTCGCAACCTTTACTTTGTAAATGCTCAGCTTTGCTTTTTTTAAAAGCAACAGCTCGCTAACTAATTTAAAACAATTAGAGCATATCCCACCCCTATTTTGTACGCTAAAACACCGATTTTCTATTGAAAATCGGTATTTGTTCTTTATAGATATCTGCTTATAGCTTGTGTTTTTTATTATTAAATAAATTTTGTGTATTTTTCTTTATTATCAATCAATAAATTTCGATAATCTTCGGCGATAGAAATCATTTTTTGTGTTTCACCTAGTTTTTTTGCTTTATCAATATTTTCTTTTGCATCTTTTATTCCCATATCAAAGCCTTCGATTAGCATTTTTGAAAGATTTGAATTCGATTTATCAATAAAAGTTTTAAACCCTATCGACATCTGGCTCGACATTTTAACAAATGGGCTAATATTAGAAACTTCATCACTAGGGCTTTTTTCGTTTTTTACTTTTAAATAAAAAGCATCGTATTCTTTTAAATCATCTTTTAACATAGAAACAAAATGTGTGTCTTTTGAAACATCGATTAACTCTTCTGTTGAAATTTTTGCCATCTCAATATTGCCTAATAAAAAATAAGATAAATTCTTTTCCATTATACTAATATCCTTTCTTAATTTTTATTAGTTTACTCAAAAAAACTATTAATATACAAAAAATAAAATCCATCAGAAAACTGATGGATTTTAACATTATATTATTCCTATTATAAACCCTACAAAAAACATAATAGCTATTACACAAATAAATAAATATGTTAATAATATAGCCTTTGAAACTTTTTGTTTGAATTTATTTTTTCTTTTGCTAAATGCATAAGATAAATGATAAATTAATCCAATTACAGGAACTAAAGCAAATAAAAACATAACTACTAATTCTAACACTTCAACACTATCAGATTCATCTTGCAAATTAGGAAAAGTTGGCATTGGATTTGTGCCTATATAAGGATTTCTAACATGAGGGATATCTTCACTTAGAAAATCTTGAGGGATAATATTTTCATCATTACTAACAGAGATTTTAAAAGGAGATTCAGGAGTTTTCACTGGTTCTTCATTTAAAGATTCAGTTTTATTTACATCAAGCTCAATATCACCTGAAAAAGCTCTAGTTTCATTTTCAGTATGATTTTCTAAAGATATATCGCAGCTAACGTTATTAACATCTTGACTAATTTC
>CAYJGG010000021.1:1309-29894 GCA_964369915.1 uncultured Oscillospiraceae bacterium
TATGATTTTCTAAAGATATATCGCAGCTAACGTTATTAACATCTTGACTAATTTCATCACTAACTACATCTTTAGTTAAGTTTAAACTAGAAGCTGAATAATCACTAGAAGAAAAATTAGTGCTTGAATTGTAAATAATTTCATTTAAATTAATTTCAGTAATATTTTTTGGGATTTCAATTTCTTTTGTGTCTTCTAAAGAAATGCTATCATTAATATCTTCAGCTGGTATTTCTTGCATATTTAAAACAGGTTCTTCATTAAAATTAGAAGAAATTGGTGTTTCATTTAAAGGGGTTTCTTCATTTAAAAAAGTTTTAATTGTTTGTATATTATCATTTTGCGTATCTGCTTGCATAAAAGAGTCGTTTTCTGTTATACTTTGACTAGCAAAAGCATTATGATGAAGATGGTTTCCACATTTTTTGCAAAAAACTGAATCAACTTCATTCTCGTTACGGCATTTATCACATATCATTATCTTACACTCCTTAGTATTTTAAATCTATTATAACATCTATATGTGAAAAAATAAAGATGTAAGTTGAATGATATATATGGAAAGGAAAAATATATGCTAACAAAAACATTAATTGCGGCAGTTGACTGTGATTTATATGATATAGAGGCGTCTTTAAGAGAACTTAGTGAGCTTTGTCTTGCTAATGAATTAGAGTCGATTATTCAAGTTACGCAAAAAAGAGATAAACCAGATAATAAATATTATTTTGGAGAAGGAAAACTTGCCGAAATAAAAGAGCTTTGTGAAAATCATGAAGTTGAAGTTGTGGTAATAGACGATGAACTATCCCCTAGTCAAATTAAAAATATGACAGATTTTTTAGATATTGAAGTTATAGACAGAACAATGCTAGTTTTAGAAATATTTTCTAATAGAGCCACAACAAGTGAAGGTAAACTTCAAACAGAGCTTGCCTTACTAAAATATCGTTTGCCAAGACTTAGAGGTATCGGTGCATCTATGTCCCGTCAAGGTGGTGGTGCTGGCGGTGCGGCTGGTGCTAGAAGAGGTGGCGGTGAAACAAAATTAGAATTAAATCAGCGCCATATTCAAAATAGAATAAGTTTAATTAAAGAAAAACTTCTGGAAGTTGAAAAAAGAAGAGAGATGATTAACACTCAAAGAAAGAAAAATGATGTGCCAATTATCGCTCTAACGGGATATACAAATGTTGGAAAATCTAGTTTATTAAATAAACTAACTAATAGCGATATCCTAGAAAAAGATATGCTTTTTGCAACATTAGATCCAACTGCAAGAAAATTAATGCTTCCAAGCGGGCAAAATTGCATTATAGTAGACACAGTAGGATTTATTTCACGTCTGCCTCATAAATTAATTGAAGCCTTTAAATCAACGCTAGAGCAGGCAAAACATGCAGATGTTATTTTAAATGTTTGCGATATTGCATCAGAAGATAGAGATGAGCAACTTTTAATAACTCAAAAAACTTTAGATGAGATAGGCTGTGTGAGTGAAAATATTATAACGGTTTATAATAAATGTGATATACCGCATGAAGAATTATTTATCGAAAATAGTATAAAGACTAGCACAAGAACAGGCGAAGGATTAGATAGATTATTAGAAATAATTGATGAAAAATTAAGCGACAGGATAATAGAATTCACCGTTAATTTACCTTATGATAAAGCGAATTTAGCTTCTACTATTAGATTAAACGGACACATCTATGAAGAAGTATACAATGCCGATTGTATTACAATAAAAGGAAATATTGATAAAAAACTTTTCTATATGCTAGAAATGTATTGTATATAAGCGAAAAAAGTAATTAAAAGTTAATATTTAAGTATTTACAAAATTGCCTTTTAAAGGTATAATATGTAGGTGTTGCGAAAGCAATAACTTTAAAATCATACTTTACATTTAACTAAAAAAATAGGAGATTCATTAAAATGGATAATATTGACAAAAAAATACTAGAGCTCTTACAAAATAATGGAAGAATCACTGTAAAAGAAATAACTCAAACAATTTCTTTAACAGCACCAGCTGTAAGTGAAAGAATTAGAAGGCTTGAAAAAGAAGGGATTATTGAAGGCTACACTGCTGTTTTAAATCCTAAAAAATTAGGAAGAACAGTTCATGCGATAATCAATGTTTCAATCCAACCACAAGAAACAGAAAACCTTTTGAAAATTGTAAAAGAAGAACCATTAGTTGTTCAATGTTATCACGTTACGGGTGAATATAGCTATATGATAAAAGTTGATGCTTATGAAATAACTGATTTAGAAAGATTAATTATGACATTCCAAAAGATGGGCGAAACATCAACTCAAGTTATACTTTCAACTCCAATTGAAAGAAAATCTTTAGTTTAATATAAAAAAATAAAATTGCTAGCTTTTAAGCTAGCAATTTTTTATTTAATATTTAAAAATCTTTTTAAGCGATAATCAACATAAACGAATGCGCCTTTTATCATCTCTTTTTCAACCCATAAATAATTTTTTATATATTTCCACTTAAATTTATGAATTTCAACCTTATCTTTTAATTTAAAGGCATTTTTAGTGCCTTTTATTAAATCTTTTGCGTATCCATTTTTTAAATACATTAAATATTTTGGAATGAATCCTAAAAATATAAAAGGAGAATTTAAAATCAGCATAGGAAGTGGAGAATTTTTATATAATAAAAGCATTGTGTTTTGTCCTGATTTTTCAGCTTTAAATGAATTATAGCGTCCGCCTGTTGTAGCACTGCAAATATGATAGCAAACAGCCTTAGGATTAAACATATTAATATATCCTAAATTATTTGCTCTCCAAGATATATCAACATCTTCTCCATATGCAAAAAAGTTTTCATCGAATAAGCCTATTTTATCTAAAATGCTTTTTCTGTATATACTAGCGCCACCGCAAGAAGAAAATATTCTTTGTTTTTTATTATATCTTGTATGAGATAAACCATCACCACGCTTACAAGTCCAGCCAAAAATCGGTACATAGTCGCCTGCATCGTCGCATAACTCTCTGTTGTAATGTTGTATCATTAAACATTGAGTTGAAAATATATTTTCGTCTTCTTGCATAGTGTTATAAAGCTCAAAAAGCCAATTTTTTTCTGCAAATGCATCATTATTAAATAAAGCGACATACTCAGCTTTTGATAATTTAATGCCTTGATTTACAGCATAAGAAAAGCCTGTGTTACTATCGTTTTGAATTAAAGTGAAATTTTTAAAATCTTTCATAACATCGTTAATAATATTTATAGAATTATCTGTGCTATTATTATCAATTAAAATAATTTCATATTCTTTATTAAAATCTTGATTTATACAGCTTTTTAAACTATCGGCAATCCAGCCCTCACCATTTAAATTAGGAATAACTATGCTAACTTTCATTTATAGGATAATACCTTTCTATTTTAATTTATTATAAAAATAATAAATCGCTAACTTTATTTTTAAATTAATCTTTAATTATTATAGTATATATATATATAAAAAGCAAATTTTAATATATATCTTAACAAGAAAAAAGGAATACTATAATAGTATTCCTTTTAATATAGCCTTACTCGGTTCGGATTATATGAGTAAGGCTAAGTATAATATTAAATTATGCTTTGTAAGCTATAGCTTCGATTTCAACTTTAGCAGCTTTTGGAAGTGCAGCAACTTCAAATGCAGCACGAGCTGGGAAATCGCCAGTAAAGAATGTGCCATAAACAGCGTTCATTCCAGCAAAATCAGCGATGTTATCAAGTAAAACAGTTGTTTTAACAACATCAGCCATTGTGTAGCCTTCGCTTTCTAGGATAGCTTTAACATTTGTTAATGCTTGTTTTGTTTGTTCGCCGATATCATCTGATGGGAATTCGCCAGTAGCAGGGTTTAATGGAAGTTGTCCTGAAACATATATTGTGTTTCCTGTTTTTACAGCTTGTGAGTATGGGCCGATTGCACCTGGTGCATTTTCAGTAAATACGATTTTTTTCATTTTGTAATTCCTCTTTCAAAAATTAATATTTTAATTTCACTATTGTATATGCTTATACCATTTAATTATATCACTTAATTTTTTATTTTTCAATGAAAAAATAGAAAAATATACTGAATTTGTATAAAATAATTTTTTATAAAAATAGCCTACTTAGAAATTCTAAGTAGGCTATTAATTTAAATGATTTTAAAGATTATTTATGTAAATCAACTAATCTTGTTAGGTAATCATATTTTGCTTTAGCAGATTTTTCGTTTGCTTCGAATAATACTGCAGCTCTTTCTGGATCAGCCACTTTCAGTCTTGTATAACGAGCTTCGTTTAATAAGAATGCTTGGTAGTCGCCTGTTGGAGCTTTTGAATCTAGGCTAAATGGATTTTTACCTTCTAGTTTTAACGCTGGGTTAAATCTAAATAAGTTCCAGTAACCTGTATCAACAGCATTTTTGATAGTTTTTTGGCTGTTAGCCATACCACCTTTGATTGAGTGCATTTCGCAAGGTGAGTAACCGATGATGATAGATGGACCATTATAAGCTTCTGCTTCTGAGATAGCTTTAATTGTTTGGTTCATATCAGCACCCATACCAACTTGTGCAACATAAACATATCCGTAAGACATAGCGATTGAAGCTAAATCTTTTTTACCGATATCTTTACCAGCAGCAGCGAATTGAGCAACTTGACCTAGGTTTGAAGCTTTTGAAGCTTGACCACCAGTGTTTGAGTAAACTTCTGTATCGAATACGAAGATGTTGATGTCTTCGCCTGAAGCGATAACGTGATCTAAACCGCCAAAGCCGATATCATAAGCCCAGCCGTCACCACCGAATACCCAGATAGATTTTTTAGCTAGGAATTCTTTATCTTTTAATAGGTATTTTGAGAATTCACAATCTGGAGTAGCTTCTAATTCTTTAACTAATTCAGCAGTAGCAGCTTTGTTAGCATCACCATCGTTGAATGTAGCAAAGTAAGCTTCGATAGCTTCTAGTTTTGAGCCTTTAGCTGTTTCTTTTAATTCTTTTAATTTGTTAGCTAATCTTTCTCTGATAGCTTTTTGACCTAGGTACATACCGTAGCCGAATTCAGCATTATCTTCGAATAAGCTATTTGCCCATGTTGGACCATGGCCAGATTTATTAGTTGTGTAAGGTGTTGAAGGTGCAGAACCGCCCCAGATTGATGAACAACCAGTTGCATTAGCAATGTACATTCTATCACCGAATAATTGAGTAACAAGTTTTGCGTAAGCTGTTTCAACACAACCAGCACAAGCACCTGAGAACTCAAGTAGAGGTTGTGCAAATTGAGAACCTTTAACTGAAGTTTTAGCGAATGGTAATTCTTTATCTGAAACTTCTTTAACTAAGTAGCCAAATACTTCTTGTTGATCTAGTTGAGATTCTTGTCCAACCATTTCTAAAGCTTTGTTTTTAGCTGGGCAAACGTTAGCACATAAATGACAACCCATACAGTCTAGTGGGCTGATACCCATTGTGTATGTTAAGTCTTCACAGCCTTTACCAATCATTTTACCTGCTTTTTTCATTGCTTCTGGAGCTTTTGAAGCTTCGTCAGCTGAAAGAGCAAATGGACGGATAGCAGCATGTGGGCAAACGTATGAACATTGGTTACATTGGATACAGTTTTCTGCTGTCCAAACTGGAACGTCAACAGCAACACCGCGTTTTTCAAATGCAGCAAGACCTTGAGGGAATGTACCATCTTCGTAGCCTTTAAATGCTGAAACTGGTAGGCTATCACCGTTATTTAGAGCGATAGGTGCTAAAATTTCTTTAGCGAAGTGTGCTAACATTTCGTTGTCTGTTTCAAAAACAACTTCTTCTTTAGCTTCGTCTTTCGCAGTAGCCCAGTCAGCTGGGATTTCAACTTTAACAACTTTATCTTTACCGATTTCGATAGCTTTGTAGTTCATGTTAACGATTTCATCGCCTTTAGCTGAGTATGATTTATAAGCAGCCTTTTTCATGTATTCTACAGCATCATCAACTGGAAGAATTTTAGCAAGAGCAAAGAATGCAGATTGAAGAATTGTGTTTGTTCTTTTGCCCATTCCGATTTCTTTTGCTAAATCGATAGCATTGATTGTGTAAACATTAATGTTGTTTTGGGCAATGTATCTTTTTGCAACAGCCGGCAGGTGAGAAGCTAATTCTTCAGGAGTCCATTGACAGTTAACTAAGAATGTACCGCCTGGTTTAACATCACGCACCATTGAGAAACCTTTAACGATGTATGATGGGTTATGACATGCAACAAAGTCAGCTTTGTTGATGTAGTATGTTGATTTGATTGGTGAATCGCCGAAACGTAGGTGAGAAATAGTTACACCACCAGTTTTCTTTGAGTCATATTGGAAATACGCTTGAACGTATTTTTCAGTATGATCACCAATGATTTTAATTGAGTTTTTGTTAGCGCCAACAGTACCGTCACCACCAAGTCCCCAGAACTTACATGAAACAGTTGATTTATCAGCTGTATCTGGCACGTTTGTTGGAGAAACTAAAGATAAGTTTGTAACGTCATCATTAATTGAGATAGTGAAGTTTGATTTTGGTGATTCGCTAGCTAAGTTTTCATAAACTGCGAAGATGTCAGCTGGAACTGTGTCTTTTGAACCAAGACCGTATCTACCACCAACAACAGTTCTGCCGTTCATAGCACCTTTAGTTGCAAGTGAAGTTACAACGTCTAGGTATAGTGGTTCACCTAAAGAGCCTGGCTCTTTTGTTCTGTCTAAAACAGCGATTGTTTTAGCAGTTGCAGGGATAGCTTCGATTAATTTTTCAGCTACGAAAGGACGATATAGACGAACTTTTACAAGACCAACTTTTTCGCCAAGTGCTAATTTGTAATCGATAACTTCTTCGATTGTATCACAGACAGAACCCATTGCGATGATAACTTTATCAGCATCAGGAGCACCGTAGTAGTTAAATAAACCGTAGTCTGTTCCGATTTTTTTATTAATAGCGTCCATGTATTTTTCAACGATAGCTGGGAAGTTGTTGTAATATGTATTACATGCTTCTCTTGCTTGGAAGAAAATATCACCATTTTGTGCTGTACCACGAAGAACAGGTCTTTCTGGGTTTAATGCACGTTTACGGTATGCATCAACTGAATCATTATCGATAATGTCTGTGAAATGTTCGTTATCCCAAACTTCGATTTTTTGAATTTCATGTGATGTTCTAAATCCATCAAAGAAGTTTAACACTGGAACTCTTCCTTCGATTGTCGCTAAATGAGCAACAGCTGTAAGGTCCATAACTTCTTGAGGGTTTGTTTCAGCCATCATTGCATAACCTGTTTGACGAGCTGCATAAACGTCTGAATGATCACCAAAGATGTTTAATGCGTGTGCTGCTACTGTACGAGCTGATACGTTTATAACGTTTGGTAGTAATTCACCAGCAATTTTAAACATATTAGGAATCATTAGTAAAAGACCTTGAGATGCAGTAAATGTTGTTGTTAAAGCACCTGCTTGCAGAGCACCGTGAACTGTACCAGCAGCACCTGCTTCTGATTGTAGTTCAACTACTTTTGCTTGTGTTCCAAAAATGTTTGTTCTGCCTTGAACTGACCATGCGTCTGTAAGGTCTGCCATTACAGATGATGGTGTGATTGGGTAGATACCAGCAAACTCAGTAAAAATATAACTTGCGTGAGCCGCAGCGGTATTACCATCCATAGAAAGTTTTCTTCTTGCCATAGTGGGTTTGTCCTCCTTAAAATTGAGCAATATCAATGCCAAAAATTTGGCTTTTATTCACCTTATATTTTATCATTTTTTTTAATGTATGTAAAGATATATATAATGGCAAAAAAGCAAATAAATTAAATTCGGCGTTTTTAATATTTATTTATCGATTGAGATGTAAAAATAGAGTTATTTTAAGGCAATTTCACTATAAAATATACAAAAAATTTGACATATAGTTTTAAAAATGATAATATAGGCGTATATATATTACTAAAACAAGAATAATATTAAGCAAATCGGTTGACTTAATGCTTGTTTTTGTAATCAAAAATTATCAAAACTGAATTTGGTAATTTGTTTTTTTGGAAGGAGAACAGCAAAATGGACCCCGAAGGGACTATTTATTTTTTAATTAATTTAATTATAAGTATCATAACTTGCCTTTGCATTGCAGCTGAAGGGAAAGAATATGAGGGTGATGCAAAAACTGGGATAAGTGTATCTTTAGTTAGCCTTGCTTTAATATTTATGGCGAATTTCTACGTGTTAGTAGAATTTACTTTGCCTTTATTTCCTGTGAATATAAGCTACATGCTGGGGGCTTTATTTATTTTAATAGCAACTATTTTACCACTTATTATAGGAACAGCTATCAATGAAAAAACAAAAGGTGTTAGGATTTTAATAATTCCTTTTGTGTTTATATTTAATATTTCGATAGGATTTATTTTATATAAAATATTAGAATTAATATTCAATATGTTTAATCTTTCTATTAAATCAAATGTCACTGAAAAAGATGTTATCGCTTTAGTTGATGAAACTGATGATGAAGTGCTTGATGAAGAACAAAAAGAAATGATAGAAAATATTTTTGAGTTAAATAGTATGCGTGCCGAAGATGTTATGACTCATAGAACAGAAGTTTTTGCACTTGAGGCGGATATGCTTTGCGATGAAGTTATTCATAAAACTATTGAAGAAGGATTTTCAAGAATTCCAGTTTATGAAAAAAGAATCGATACAATTATAGGTGTTTTATATGCAAAAGATTTATTAGTTACAATGTATGATGAATCAAAACTAAAACAGCCTATTAAAAATTTAATGAGAAAAGCAATGTTTGTGCCAGAATCTTGTGCTGCAAACGAACTTTTATTGCAATTTAAAGTTAATAGAATGCAAATGGCGGTTGTTGTTGATGAATACGGCGGAACATCTGGTATTGTAACAATGGAAGACATACTAGAAGAAATCGTTGGCGAAATCGAAGATGAATACGATAAAGAAGAAAGCCAATACATCATTAAAGAAGACGGTTCTGTTATTTGTAAAGCATCAATTTATTTAGAAGATTTATTAGAGCTTTTTGAAATTGAACTTGATGATGATGCTTGGGAAGAACTTGAAAAAGAAGGCTTTGAAACTGTTGGTGGATTAATTATTGATAGACTAGAAAGAATTCCAAATCAAGGCGAAGAAGCTATTATAGAATTTAAAGATTTGATTTTTAACGTTGTAGAAGTTGCTGATAGAAGAATAGAAAGAGTTTTAGTTTATAAAAAAATGCACCAAAAAGAAGATGTGAAACAAAAAATATCAAGTGAAATATCATAAAATTAAAAACAAGGTTTTATAAAAGAATTAAAACCTTGTTTTTTAAATAAAATTAATTATAACCAAAATAATTAGCTAAATTGGAAAGTATAAGTTTTAAAAATAATTATAAAACTTATAGTTTTGTGCTTTTTACTATGAAATTTAGCGAAAGTTTACCGTTTAATAGATTATAAAAAAATACACAATACTAAAAGAAGGGGATAATCTTACATATGAAAAAACATTATGAAAAAACTATTAAGGAAGAAGTGATTTTCACAGGAAAAGTTTTTACTGTTAAAATTTTAGATAATGAAATAGAAAATGGAAAAATAGGCAAAAGAGAAATTGTTTATCATAATGGTGGGGCTGGAGTTTTAGCTATTGATGATTATAATATGGTGTATTTAATAAAACAATTTCGCTCGCCATTTAATGAGGAATTAATTGAAATACCAGCTGGAAAATTAGAGATAGGCGAAGATCCTTTTAAAGCAGCAAAAAGAGAACTTTTAGAGGAAACAGGACTTGTTGCCAGTGAGTATATAAACCTTGGCACGGTTTATCCAACTGTTGGGTTTTGCAGTGAAATTATCTACATATATTTAGCTAGAGGAATAGAAATTAAAGAGCAAAAATTAGATGAAGATGAATTTGTGACACTTTTTAAAGTTAGTTTTGATGAAGCAGTTAAAATGTGTTATGATGGAAGAATTAAAGATTCAAAAACGCTAGTTGCAATTTTAAAAGCAAAAGAGATTTTAGAAGTTTAAAATAAAAGCGTAGAATTAGCACAGATAAAATATCAAAAGCAATTATAATAACAATATATAATTTAAAAATAAAAACTCCACTATTTTAAAAATAGTGGAGTTTTTATTTTAATCATCTATATTCATTAAAAATAATCCTTGTTTTTTTGCATAATTAACTGTGAAAAATGTGCCACCTGATTCCTTTTTTAAATAAGAAACGCAGTAGGCGGAATTTTCAACTAAAGCCTTATTTCTTTTTTGCATACAGCCTTGAATATATTTTTCGCTGATAAACTGAGATGAATCAGCTGCTTTTAAAATGTTTTGATATATTTTAACATCTTCTAAATTCCATTTTTTAAATTGGTCACGACAAGGGAGAATTAAATTTAAAGTTATATGAGGGTATTTTTCTTTTAATTTCAAAACTACAAGGGCGGCGATAGTGTCAAATCCAAGTGCACCACCTGCATAAAAATTGCAAACCTTTAAATTTTCAATTAAAAATTCTAAAGTGTTTTCAAGATTTTTTGTTAGTATTTCTTTTTTGTCGCTTTCGATTTCTCTATGCCCTGTAAAACAGCAATTTTCTTTATTCATTATCTTATATTATCTCTAACTTTTTTAAAACTATCAACTTCTAAAAAGAAGTATTTACCAACTAATTGCATAATTTCAAAATCTTCTTCACTATCAATATCTAAAACGCCAGTGTCCTTCATTAAAAATAAAATACACTTAGTGTCCCATATAAAACCAGTTTTATTTTCTCTTAAAAACTCGGCATCAAAAACATAGATAGATGCGTTTAAATCATAGGTGTTTGGCACTTCTTGACGTGCTGTAAACCTGCCTAAATCAATAGATTTTACTATCCTATCGCCCTCTTCTTTAACTAAATTAAAAAATGGGTTTCTCCTAGAAGGACAGCCTGTTAAAACAACGCCGGCATCTTCTCTACTAAGTTTTAATTCATAAGCAGATAAAACATCATCAATCTGCCTTAAAGGGCTAGTGATGTCTAAATCTATTAAATAATCATATTTAAAACTCTGTTTAATTTCCATTTCTTCTAAACAGTCTTGAAAAACTTCCATTTTAGGTGATGTATCGTTTGCGTGTTCTGGTTTTCTATTTAAAACGATAACTTCTGGATATTTTTTAATAATTAAATCAATTAATTCTTTGCTATCCGTGTTTAAAACTATATCTACATTTGCATTTTTTACTCTATTTTTAAAATCTGTTGCAGAAGATAGGGAATAGTAAACTAATGGTTTTTCTAAAAAAGTTTTTAAATTTTTATTTTGAAAGCCTTTACTTCCAGCTCGTCCACAAATAGTAACTAAAATATTTTTCATAGAAATAATGTCCTTTTTTATTATATTTTTTCGCTTAGCCTAGAGTTAATGCTAAAACTTTATATGCGTATTCTGGTGGATTTGTGTTTTCTGATTTACCATTTACAAAATCAATAAAATATTTCATCTCTTTAATAAATCTAACATTTGCCTCTTCGTTGCAATTTATAACACTACCGTCTTCTAAAGTTACACTGCCTTTATTAAATTCAGCTATTATAGTGCCGTCTTTTGTGAAAACTTCGCAAGTTCTTTTTGGAATTCTTCCTATATAATCTAAATGCACTTCTATTAATTTATCTTTATATCTTGCGATATAAACGCTTAAATCATCGCTATCTATTTCTAAATGAGAAAATTGCCCTTTAAAATTATAGCTTTCTAATGGAAAGCCAAATAAATCGCACATATAATCAAGTTCGTGTATTAAATCAATAGTAACACCACCGCCCATAGCTTTGATTGCAGAATAATTTTTTCTGTAATCTATATTTTTTCGCCAATCAGGAAGATAGCTAGAACAAATTATTCTAATAGAATAAGCCTTTTTATCTTTTAGAATTTCTTTTAAGGTATTGTAGCTTTTTGTGTATCTCATTGGGCAAGCTATATATGAATTTTCTTTAGTTAAATTCAGTTCATCTAAATTATAATCGCAGTTTTCAAATATAGGCTTTTCTATAAAAAAGAATTTAGCTTTTCCTTTTAAATCGGCAAGAGCTTTATAATGAAGATTTGTTGGGTTTGTTATAAAAGCGATATCGTAATCATTATCTTCTAAAACAGTGAACTGCTTATGTATTAATTTTTCGACATCTTCATTTAAAGAAGATAAACTACTTCTTAAAGCGTGCACAGTTAAATTTATGTTTTCGATTTTTGCTATATCGGTTAAATTTTTTAAATGCCTTGTTCCAATACTGCCTATTCCAACAAATAAAACTTTCATTTTTATTTCCATTTCCTTTTATATTTTTTCAATTTTATCCATAATGCTAATTGTGTATAAATCTTTTTCGTATGAGTATTTTGGCTTTTCAATGCCTTTTAAAACATTGAAAAAGTTTTGCATTTCATCAACATAAGCATCTTCAACTATATTATCTGAATATCTTGAATCTCTCTCAAAATTTCCATAGGTATCTATAAATTCTTTTTCTTTTGTTTTAAAATTAAAATCATATAAAGTTGTAGGATTGCCTTCCCAGAAAATATGATTTCCTTCTGAAAAAATTTCTAAATTTCTAACAGCTTTAGGACTAACTATATCAACAGCTAGCATCCCTTTAGCACCATTTTTATGGCTGATAGTTACAAAATATCTATCATCAAAATCAATTTCTAAATCAGAAACTTTATTTGAAACTGAATGAATATCGCTAATTTCGCCAAAAGCCTCGATTATCCAAGGTAAATCAATACCAAAAATCTCTCTACAACCATTTGTTCTTTTATTACTTACAAAGAAATTTTTATAGCTTTCCCAAGGATGCCAATCAGGAAGGTATTGCCCGATATGATATATATAGCTTAATGGCTTTTTGATTTCTTTAACTCTTTTTAAAATGTAATTAATTTCTTTTCTATAAAGCATAGTGCTTGAAAGGAATAAAAGAGTGTTGTTTTCTTTTGAAAGACGCATTAATTCATCATATCCATCAGAAATTAAATTTAATTCTGTGAAGGTGCTTATTTTATTTTCTAATAATTCTTTTATAATTGCGTAATGAGAAATTGGAGCTGTGCAAACAAAGGCAACGTCTGGGTTTTCACAAGTTGCATCTTTAATAGAAGAAAAAGTTTTGTGTCCCATTTCTTTAACTTGGTTTTGACGCTCTATTTGAGTATCAACGCCGATTATTTCAATATCGCTTATTAAATTTTTTAAAAGACGAATTCTTCTTTTGCCCATTGAGCCAAGCCCGATAATTAATGCTTTCATATATAATATTCCTTTTTTATTTTAAATTCTATCATTAAACACTTTTATTTGATTTTTATTCTCTTTAAGATATTCCTTTATTTTTAAAACTATTTCGCTTGAAGGGATAAGATTATTATCATAAGGATTTTTTGTTTTACTAGCGATAAGAGAAAAATCATCGCTTATAGCCTTATTAATGCTATTTAAAATATCTTCGCTATCAGCTAAGCAAGATATAACATTTTCAGCAATATATCTTCCTTTTTGCCTATCTCCTATATTAACGCAAGGCGTTTTGAAACTCGGAGTTTCCACAACGCCTGAAGAAGAATTACCAATAACAACCTTTGTGTATTTCATTGCTGATAAATATCTTAAAAGTCCTAAAGAGAAAAATGCTTTTGCCCTTTTTGAGTTTTTTGCACAATAATCATCTATCATTTTATTTATAATTTCGCCGCCAGCGTCTGCATTTGCCTTTGTGAAAATTAAGTTTAAATTTGTTTTATCTAATGCAGAAAATAGATTATTCATATCAATAGAAACATCAGTGTTTTTTTGAGTTTCTGGGTGATAAGTGATAAGGGCAAAGTCTTTTGATAAATCAAATTCCAAGCTATCAGATAGGCTTTTTAAATCCATTAAAGGTATACTTGTTATATTTTCGTGCCCAAGACCGCCAACGTTGAATGTAAAATCACTGCTTTCGCCCATTTGCAAAACTCTATTATAGCTTTCGTTTGTTGAGGGGAAATGCAAGTTTGCCATTTTAGTTATACAGTGACGATAAAAATCATCTTTTGCCCCTATAGTAACATCTCCACCACTTATATGTGCAAGTGGAATTGATAAACTAGCCGCCGCAGTACAAACAGCAAAAATTTCGTATCTATCTCCTAAAACTAAAACTAAATCTGGCTTTATTTCTAAAATTAACTCACCAAAAACTTCTGTTGTATAAGCGATAGTTTTTAGTATGCCTAAATCATCGGCAGGGTATTTTAAAATATCTATTTCTTTATTAATTAAAAAGCCGTCTTTTATAATTTCGCTTTTAGTTTCACCATGGTTTTTAGAAATGTGCGTTCCAGTAGCAACTAAAAAAAGCTCTAAATCTTTATCATCATTTATTTTTTTTAAAACTGGTTTTAAAAGGCCGTATTCAGCCCTTGTCGATGTTACCACCATTATTTTTTTCATTGGCTAAATCCTCCTTTATAAAAAGTTTTAAGCTAAAATATAATAAACTGTTTAAAACTTTATTTAAATTTCGATTAATTCATCTAAAGAAAAATCACGCACAGCAACAGTTCCTAAAACGTCATACCATTTCATAGGGCTTATTCCATTACCAGGACGTTTTACTGTGATATTATCTTCGGTTAAAGTTTCGCCTTTTTTAATATCAATTTTTGCAACAATACTTTTTCTGGCTATTGCTATATTTTTTTCTTCGCTTTTTGTAACCTTTTTATTACTATCTCCAAGCGCTATTTCTAATGCACGCACTTCACGAACAAGTGCCACTAATTCGTCTGGATCCATAGAAGCGCCATGGTCTGGGCCTTCCATAGTTTTATCTAGTGTGAAATGCTTTTCGATAACATTTGCTCCAAGTGCAGCTGCTGCAAGAGGTGCTGTAAGTCCTAGAGTGTGATCAGAAAAACCAACTTTTGTATTGCATTTATTTTTAATGTCCACCATAGCTAAAATATTAGCATCTTCTAGTGGAGTTGGATACTCTGTATTGCAATGTAAAACTGTTATTTCGCCGGCTCCATTTTTCTTTAAAATTTCAAGAGCCTGATTTATTTCTTCAATCGTAGACATACCAGTGGACATAATAACAGGTTTATTTGTTTTTGCTATTTTTTCAAGGTATGGAAGATTTGTAATTTCTCCTGATGGAATTTTCCAAATAGGCATATCTATACTAGCTAAAAAATCAACAGAATCTAAATCGAATGCAGCTGAAAGATACATAATACCTATTTCATCGCAGTATTCTTTTAGTTTTTTATGTTCACTAAAACCAAAATGGATTTTTTTCACCATTTCAAGTTGGCTTTCTTTTTCGCCAGTTGTTTCTTTTTGGTATTGTGCCTTTGGGGCAAATTGGCTGATAACAAGCTCAGGCACAGCTGTTTGATATTTTACAACATCTGCTCCAGCTTCTTTTGCAACTAGTGCCATTTTTTTAGCTAAATCAAAAGAGCCATTATGGTTAACGCCAGCTTCGGCAATTATTAAAATCGACATATTGATAACCTTTCTTTTTTACTGTTTTGTGCCACATAAATATTAAAAATCTGGCAAAATTTCAGTGCTGATTAAAGCAAAAATACAAAACTTATAGTTTGAGTTTTGTGAAAACTTATAATTTTTTATTAAAAATTAAGTTAGTAGATTTATTCTGTTTTAAATTTAGAGCTAATTTTAAATGTATTAAATTACAAAATTATATAACGTTTAAAACTTGAATAAATTAATTATTTTGTTCTAATTTTCTTCGCATTTCTTCTAGTTCTTCAAGTTGTCCCATATCCATCCAGCTATTTTCACTTATAGGATAAACTCCAACTTTTTCACCTAACGCTCGGTATTCATCAATTATTTCAGGGAATGAAATAACTTTATTTTCTTTAAGTTCTCTAATTATTCTATTATCAACTAAATACATCCCTGTGTTAGTTAAAAAGCTCATTGTTGGCTTTTCTGTAATGGTGTCTATTTCGCCAGTTTCAGTTAACTGAAAAACTCCATAAGGAATAGTCACATTTTTTAAAGCGCAAACAACAGTGATTAAATTTTTATTTTCTTTATGGAAAGAGTAAATATCATTATAATCTGCATCTATTAAAACATCACAGTTTGTTAAGAAAAAAGGAGTTTTAATATCATCTTTTAATAAACTTAATCCGCCACCCGTGCCTAAAAATGTTTCTTCTTCTGCAAAATTAACATTATATGTTTTAAAAAGCTCGTTAAAATATGCTTTTATCATATTTTTTTTATGATTTACAATTAATGAAAAATCATTACAACCAAAGGAATTAAACCTATCTATAATATGTTCAACAATAGGTTTTTCTCCAACTGGGATTAATGGCTTTGGAAGAATTTTTGTGTATGGATAAAGGCGAGTTCCAAGTCCACCTGCCATAATTACAACAGGTAAATCAAGGTTTTTCCTTGGTTCAACACTTGAAATCTCATCTAAAAAAACTATATCGCTAACACAGCCGTTTTTATCTAATAGGGGAATAGCGCTAATAGAATTTTTCATCATAAATTCAATTGCCATACTTTTTTTAGAAATAGATAGAGATTTTGGATTGTAATTTGCAACCTCACTAATTTTAGCATTTAAAGAGCCGTTTTTTAAAATATGTCTTCTAATTTCACCGTCGGTGAGTATTGCTTTTAATTTAAAATCAGGGGCAATTAATAAAATTCGCCTGCCTGTTTTTTCTAAAGTTTCAAGTGCTTTAAAAACTTCTAATTCTTCACTTATAATTAAATCATCAATAAGCATAGGTTTTATGTATAAATTAAAAAATAATTTATATTCCTTTCATTTGTTTTGAAAAGTTATTTAGTTAAATCTAATATTTCACTAGCAACTATTTTAACTTCTTCTTTTGTTAAATTACTAGAGCAAGGGATGTTAACTATTGTGTTTATGAATTTTCTTGCGTTATCAAGTGGCATACATTGGCTGTTTTTATATGGCGCTTGATCTGGGTTTAATAGCCAGATTGGTCTTGTTTGAATTTTTCTTTTTGCAAGTTCTTCAATTAATTCATTTCTTGTAATCTTAGTGTTTTCTAGCATTAAAGAGTAAAACCACATGCTAGAGCGAATCCCTTTTGTGTATGGAACAATTTTTAAACCATTTTTATCATTTAATAATTCGCTATATAATAAAAAGTTTTCATGCTTTGTTTTAATAAAATCTTCTAATCTATCAAGCTGTGCAAGTCCTATTGCAGCTGCAATATTATTCATTTTATAATTGTAGCCAACTTCTGTATGTATAAATAATAAATTATCTTCTTTTTTGCTCATATCTTGAGCTTCTTCGCTTAATAATTCCATATGATGACGAGCCTCTTTTGTTTGCGCTAAAGCAAGGCCGCCGCCACCAGTTGTCATAATTTTATTACCATTAAATGAAATTGCGCCATAGTGCCCGATAGTGCCAAGATGCCTTCCTTTGTATTTTCCTTCAGTTACAAATGTGCCCATAACTTCTGTTGCATCTTCGATAACTTTAATATTATATTTATTTGCAATATCCATTAAAGCTTCCATATCAGCCATATTGCCAAAAACATGAACAGGTATCATAGCTTTCACATGAGCTTTTGTAGTTTTATTTATTAGTTTTTCGCCATTAAATTCGCAGTGATTATCAATAAAATATTGAACACTTTTAGCACTCATACAAAAATGCTCATCGCAATCAACAAAAACAGGCTCTGCGCCGCAAAAACGAATTGGGTTAACTGCAGCAATAAAAGTTAAGGCTGCTGCAATAACTTCATCACCGTAAGTAACGCCTGCATCAACTAAAGATAAATGAAGAGCCGCTGTTCCGCTATTAGTAGCCACAACGTCATCGCAATGCATATATTCAGCACATTTTTTTTCAAATTCAGGAATTAAAGGGCCTGCTGTTGAAACCCAAGTGCTTTCTAGCGCTTTATCTACCGTTTCTCTTTCTTTAATTGTTATATTTGGAATTGATAGTGGAATAAATTTTCTATCCATTTTTAGTTCTCCTTAAAAATCATATATTATTTAATAAAGTATACTATAAAATAGCATAATAAAGCTAGTTTTTTATTTGTTTTTTCACTAAAATATCTTTTAAAAATCCTAATAGACTAGCTATTAAAAGTGAATATAAAACAAAATAGTAAATCCTTGTAGGGGTAATTTTAAAATACTCGGAAAATGATTGATTTTCATTTATAGTAATACTGTAAGGCGTAAGTATATTTCCTGCTAAATCAGTTGGATCTATTCTAATAGCGGTAGTGTAAATCGGTAATAACAAATTAGATTTGTAAATTGTTTCATCGGCTTTTGAAAAACCTGCCCTTTTATTACTAGAAAAACCTTGCCCTTCTTTTGTTGCGTAATAAAAAGAAACCTCTCCAGGATACTGCGAATATTCAATGTCTAAAGTGATATTAGTGATATACATATCAGTTTCAAGAATTAGTTGTGGATCGCTATCGCTAGCTATTAAAAGTCCGTTTTTTTCAACGATTGAAGAATATTCAAAATCACTTACTTCTAAAACGATAGTTTCGAGTTTTCCAGTCATTTTGTAATAGCTTTCAAGTAGAAATATAAACAGCGTTAATAAAACAAAAGATGATAAAACTAAAGAAAAAGAAAAAACAAGAATTTTTACAGGAGTTAAATTTTTGAATTTATTAAGTATATTATTCATATAAAAATTCCTCCCCTTTAATTAAATTAAAGAATATCTCGTCTTCATCAATATACTCGATTTCATAATAAGCTATTCCATTAAGCCCATATTCAATTGTAGATTCTGTAAAAAAGTCTAAGAGGATCTCTTCTGTAAAACTTCCAGTGTGATCTAAAAGAAAGTGCGTTACATTATTTTCTTTAAAATACTCTATTGTTTGAAGCTGTTTTAATTTTATATATTCCTCTTCAGAGTATCCCTCGTTATCGATATAAGGGACGTCTTGCACGATTAAATTTTGAGCATACTCTAAAGTGTAGATAAACCAATTCTCCCCTGAATCATAGTTTCCGTTATAGACATAGATAATATCATCATCACCAACAGCATCGCCTAAAAAATCAACTTTTAGTGAAATTGAATTTCTTTGAGTGAAGTAAGCATCATTAATTCCTAAAAACATAGTGGAAGAATTTAAGAAATAATGTGATAACGCTACTGTAAAAATAGAGATTATAATTAATATACACTTTGTAATTGTTTTTGACTTTTCATTTTCTTTTATTGCTATTATTAAAATAAATATTCCAAGCATTAACCAACCAATATAGTATGGATAGATATACCTAGAATAGCTAGGCAAACCATAAGCATTAGCCTTAAAAATATAAACATATAAAAATAAATGGAATATATAATAGCCAATAAATCCGATTAATGAAGCTATATATACAAACAGATATTTTATGCGATTTTCTTTTTTTGAAAAAGTGGTTGCTAAAATGAAAATTAAAAGGATTAATATAATAACAAATATACCAGTGCCTATCATGCTAACAGGACGAGTGAAAATAGCGTAAAACATTTCTGATTGCATATCAATAAATTTCTGGCTTTTTTCACTAGAGAATAATTCAAATACTCCAGTAGTGAGCATACTCACCATACCCATATTAGTGTCGCCACCAAGTTCAAATCGATTAACTTGTAAAACTTGTCCCATATGAATAGCCCAAGAAAAAAATGAAATAATTGTTGTTAGTATAATAACTAAAACAGCAGATATTTTTGCAAGAATACCTTTAATAAAAAAGAAAGTTTGATTTTCTTTATTAAAAAATAATTCTATGAATATTATAAATGCAACTAAAAATGAAAAGGCAAATCCCATATCTTTAATAAATGTGAAAAATATTGTGATAGGGATAAAAGGCAATATTCTTTTTTCTAAATTATCTTTACTTAAAAAATAAATAGCTAAAGCACCAGCAAACATTATTCCTAAAGGAAAATCAGCATAGGTGTTGATGTATATTGAAGATACATGCAAGATTTTCGTGTAGACAGTGAAAAAATATGGGATAAAAAATCCACCAATAAATGTTAAGATAGATAAATACCAGTCTTTTTTTGAAAAATAAGCTGTGAAGGAGCAATAAATTGAAAAGAAAAGCACATTATAGCTATAAAAACTTATCCATTCATTAAATTCCTGGTTAAAGCATTGGAAAAAATATGATAAAACAGCAAGTGTTGGGGGAGTTGTGTTGCCAATTAAACTAGATTCATAAAAAGTGTAGATGCTATCATTTATAAATAATAATTTATGGCTAGTGCCCCAAAAGCTAAATTCGTCCCACTCATAAAATAAAGGCTGGGATAAATTTAAAAACAAAAGCATTAATAAGCTCACTACAGTAAATAAAATAACCCCGACTGTAAAAAAATCTTTTAAATCTTTTTTTATGTCTGCAGATTTTTTTACTGCAAATATAAAACTAATAATGCTAATTATATAGACCAAAATTACTCCGGTATAAAGCATATTAAATAAACTTAATATAACAATAAAGCTAACTAAAGTAGTTAGCGATATAAAAGGAGTAAAACTTGGATTTAATTTTAATAGTTTATATAGTGAAAAGGCGAAAAGAAGTATCACTATAAATGAGAAAAGTGCATTTAGCATAAATAAAATTCCTTTTAGATTATTTAATCATTGGTATATAGTAAACAGCTAATTGAGAAGATATAGCTAAAATGTTCAATATTATCATTGATATAATACAGCTAAAATCAGTTGTTTTTGTGTTAGCTTTAGTGAAAAGGGAGAAATAATAGCCAATGCTAAAACTAAAGCCGATAAATGCTGGGATAAAGTATCGCATTTGAAGTCCTATAATTGCAGGCAATGTAACTGGTGCCCAAGAAAGATATAAGCCAGTTGCACAAACGATATATGTTAAAACAGCCATAATAAATAAATGAATAGTTAACGATAAATCAGCTTTTTTAAATACATAACTTTGCTTAATTATATTTATTAAAATTAAAATAGGTGTAATTAAATTAATAAAAACTAAATTAACATCAATAGCCCCTAAAATACCAGCGCTAAAGATAAAGAAATTATTATCAAACATTGAATCGATAAACACTGCAAGATATCTAAAAGGGTTTGAAATGATAAATATTAATTGAGCTAGGGGATCTGTTCCGTTTATTGTGCGTGGAATTTCTGAATAATTGGAAAATAAACTAACATATAATCCCATACCATAATAAAAAACGATAACTGCAAAAAGACTGATTATCCCAGCTTTTATTATGCGTATCTTTTTGTTTTTGAAATTTAGATTTAAATTCTCTTTTTTAACGGCAAATAATAATGGCAATAAAACTATATAACTCGCTTTACTCATAACTAAAATAGCAAGAGTAACAGTGAAGATAATGAATTTTTTATTATCAAATTCTTCGCTTAAAATACAGGAAACGCAAACATAAAATAGCCCGAGTAAAAAAGCATCTGAATTATTAGAGCCTACTATATATAAACTTATTGGAATAGCCATTAAGCTAAAAATTATTAATTTGAATTTATGCGAAAATTTAAAAGTAAAATATGCGCATAAACTAAAAAATGCCGCATTAAAAATTCTAGCTAAATAATATCCAAAAATTGCGTTCATACCTAAAATATTACTGATAAATATTCCAATAGTTTGAGGTATATAAGGCACAACTTGAAATATAATTATCGAATAATTTTCAGGTGTGTAGAATTCATCTTCTAATTGATTAAAATATAATTCATATCTTTGAGATATTATAGAATTATCTTTTGCAGGATAGCCATTATTATAAGCTAAAGGAAAAGCTGCCATAAGAGTGTTTATATCTTTTGAGTATTCGTGATTTTCATCAAAGCCAAATTGTCCGTCTGCCATTGCAGCGGCTCTTAGATAATGAGTGTTTTCGTCTGGCGCTTGATTTACAGGCGTTGAAACTGCAAATAAACCAGCGAGTAAAAATATAATTAAACTAAGTGCTAAATTTTGCTTTTGCTTATATATTTTAAAAATAAAAAATATTATTAAACATAAAATAAATAATATTAAAAATAAAATAATTGAATGATTTATTTGATGCATCCAAAATGGCTCATAAATAACTCTTAGAAAATAAACAGTGAAAAAAGAAAATACTAGTAAAGCAAAACAGCCTATACTAAAAATTAATATAGGCTTTTGTTTTAAATTATTAAATTTTTCTTTAAAAAAAGATAACATATAGATATATCCAATCGCTTATAATTTTTTTCTACACATTGTAGATATCAGTTTTAAAACGATTTAAATTTTCTTTTGTCCAAGCTATTGTTTCAGCAAGACCTTCTTCAAATGTGTAGTTTGGTTTCCAGCCTGTTAATTTATTTAATTCTTTTGCTGTTCCAAGTAGACGGTTAACCTCGCTTTTTTCTGGGCGAAGTCTTTGCTCGTCTGTTACGATTTTTGCGTTTGGATTAATTTGATTAATTAATTCTTGCGCTAATTCGCCTATAGAAATTTCTTGTTCAGTTGCAATATTTAATTCTCTACCAATAGTATTATCATTTTTTGCAATTGTAATAAATCCATTTGCAGTGTCTTTAACATAATTAAAATCTCGAGTTGGAGTTAAAGAGCCTAAATAAATTTCTTCTTTTCCAGCAAGCAGTTGAGTTATAATTGTTGGAATAACAGCTCTTGCTGATTGACGAGGTCCGTATGTGTTAAACGGGCGCACAATAGTTACAGGGCTATTAAAAGAACGATAAAAGCTCTCAGCTATTCTATCTGCACCAATTTTTGTTGCAGAATACGGGCTTTGCCCTTGGAATGGATGATTTTCATCTATTGGCACATATTGCGCAGTTCCATAAACTTCGCTAGTTGAAGTTGATAAAATTCTACTTGTATCTAAATCTCTAGCAGCTTGCAAGACATTTAAAGTGCCTTTAATATTAACATCAACATATGAATCAGGAGATGTATATGAAAATGGAATAGCTATTAATGCCGCTAAGTGATAAACAGTGTCTATGCCCTTCATTGCATCTTTAACGCCGTTTGGATCACGAATATCTCCTAAGATAACTTTCATTGCATCTTTTTCTGCTTTTGAAATGCTATCTAGCCATCCCCAAGTACCAAAAGAGTTGTAAGCGCAAAATGCAGTTACATCATATCCTTCTTTAATTAATTGCTGAGTTAAGTGCGAGCCAATAAAGCCATCAGCACCAGTTACTAAAACTTTTTTAGACATAGATTTACCTCTTTATATATCTGTTTTATTTATAAACGTATTTCGTATTATTATAACACAAAATCGATATTTTGTCTATAATTTACACTCTTTTAAATCCCTTTACTTTACAAAGAAGAATACTTGTAATATAATATATAAGTTAAGAATATATAAAGGAATATAAATAATGAAAGATATAATTAAAAAGCTAGGAATACTTTTTATTCCAGTGGTAATATACTTTGCACTTTTTGTGTATTTTGAGCCTTATAACTATTTTGGACTTTTTGATGATGAGTATTCAGGCGATAGTGCTATGGCAAGAGTTAGAGAATTTAATTTACAGCCAGCCGACACTATTATTTTAGGTGATAGTAGAATGGCTCATTTTGATATGGACTTAGTTGAAAGTTTAGTGGGAGAAGAGGTTTCCCAGTTATCTTTTGGCGGTGCTAGTTTTAATGAAAGCTTGGATTTATTAGAATACGCAATGGACTATAACGAAAACTTAAAAACAGTTTATTTCGGTGCAAGTTTTTACACTTTAAATGAAAGCTACTTTAAAGATAGAATGAGCCAAATAGAAACAGTTTCAACAAATCCAATAGCCTATATGCTGAATTTTAGCTATAATATTGAAATGCTAAATGAAATTTTATATGCTGTAAAAGGTATAGAAAATGTTGCGGAAAAAGAAGAGGGTATCTGGGAAGATAGCGACTATTACTATGAAGATGGCACGAAAAGGAAGTACAGAAAAAATTTAGAAGAATTTGCTCTTGAAAATATATTGCCAGTTGTAGAGAATCCTCAGTATAAATACGATGAAGAAGATGTTTTAAGATATATAGAAATTTTAAAAGAGTGTAATGAAAAAGGGATAACTGTTTATACAGTTTTACCGCCACTTGATGATTCTTTAAAAGAACTAGTTGTTGAAGAGTTAGGACTTGAAATTTATATAGACAGGTTTATTAATGAGGTTGTCCCTTATAGCGAAGTTTTAAATTATGAATACAACGAAGTAAATCCATTTACTCAAGATGAATTTTATGATGGATTTCATTTAGACCCTGTTAGAGGTTTAGAAAAATTTACAATTATGCTTTTTGAAGGATAGAAAGAAAGATTATATGTCATTAGATTTTTTAATTTTATACGAACACATAGGAAGAGAATACGAAAGCATAACCCTTTTAAAACTAGAGCTTGAAAAAAGAGGGTATACTGCTGAATTAATGCAATTATTAGATAGAAAAAAACTAAAATACTTCACATATAATAAACCAAAGGTTTTAGTTGCTTCTGCTATGTATGATAATAAAACGATGAATAGCTTTGTTTATAATAATGTTGGCGTTTGCAATAAAGTTGTGAATTTACATTGGGAGCAAGTTTTAAGCGAAGAGCAAGAAAACTCACCTTTTTTTAACTGTCTTGAATCTGCCTCTTATGCTCTGCACACCTGCTGGGGTGAAAAAGCAAGGGACAGGATTGTAAAATTTGGAGTACCCATTGAAAACACAGTTATAACTGGTCCTATTCATATGGACTTTTTAAGAGAAGAATATAAAGGATATTATAAGTCAAAATCTGAAATTTGCAAAGAGTATAATTTGGATGAAAATAAACAATTAGTATTATACATTTCTTCTTTTTCAACAGCATATATGTCGGACGAAGAAATTAAAAGTCTTAATGAACTTGCAGGAGTTGATTTTGATCAATTTAGAGTTACTGGGCAAAAATCAATGCATATAACTCTTGATTGGGTGGATAAATTTTTACAAACTAAAGAAGGACAAAACACAGAATTTGTTTATCGCAGACATCCAACAGAATGGAACAGTCCTATATTAATTGAAATGGATAAAAAACATAAAAACTTTCATTTAATTAGCGATTATTCTGTTAAACAATGGATAAGTGCAAGCGATAATATTTTAACGTGGATGTCGACAGCTATTGCAGAAATTTATTTTGCTAAAAAGAGCTGCTTTATAGTAAGACCAATAGATATAGAATGGGAGTATGATCCTGTTATATATGAAAATGGCGATTTTATAAAAGACTATGATGGATTTGTTTGTGCGTTAAATAAAGAAAATGAAAAATTTCCTTTAGATGAAGATTTAATGAATAGTCATTATGATTTTACAGAAATTCCAAGCTATATAAGAATGGCAGATGCACTAGAAGAAGTGAGAAATGGGGAAGATATAAGAAAGCCATTTGATTATTTTACGCCGAAATTTAGCTTATTAAAATTTGTTGCCTTAATTGGCGCACACACTTTATATGCTTTAAAAATAGATCCAAAGAAATTCAGTTTTTTAGGCGCTCCTGCAGAGCTTGCCTCAAGAATTTATGGGCATATTAAAAACACAAGAATTTCAAAAGAAGAAGACAAAGAATATAAAGATAAAATTAAAAAATATATTATAAAATAATTAAAGAAAGGAGATAAAATATGAGTGCTAATTCTTCAGCAAAAGGATTTTTAACCTCGATATTTAAGTATTCAATAGCAACATATATAAACTTTTTTATATACGGCATTTCTATATTGTTAGTTGCATGGTTTGTTGATACTGCTGTTTGGGGACAACTCGATATTTTTATTTCCACATCAACTTTAATTATGAATATCTGTATGCTAGGTCTTGATAATTCGTTTATTCGATTTTTTAATGAGCCAGCAGAACCATTAGACAGCTTTTCTTTATTTTCGGCGTGTCTTGGATTATCTAGCATTTCTTTAATAATAACAGGCACATTAAGCTATTTAATTTTCCCTGAAATGATTATAGATGTTTTCTTTAGCTTTAATTTAGGAAATGTTTATGTTTTACTTTTATTTTTCAATGCATTTATGAATATGATTGCAAGATATATAAATATTTTATATAGAATGCAAGGCAGTATTAGATTATACACAATTCAAAGTGTTTTAATGCAATTTTTTGCAAGATTATTCTTTTTGTTTGGTGCTATATTTTCGGCTGAATTTTCAAATTTAATTTTATGGGCAGTAGGCGGAACAACAGCTTTTAGTTTAGTTTTTTTATTTTCTGTTAGAAATAATTTAAGCATTAAAAAAGAAATAATATTTTCAAAAGCAAATAAACAGATAATCCCTTATGGTCTTGCAATAGCGCCAACGGCTGTTATGCTGTGGTTAAATAGTTTGTATTCAAAAGTTTATATAGACGCAACTTTAGGAAGTGAATTAACAGGCGTATTTAGTATGGTGAGTTTACTTAGTAATGTTATCGCCATAATTCAAGCCGGATTTGCAACATTTTGGTCGGCTTATATATATGCAAATTATAAACATGAGCAAGAAAAAATTAAGCAGGTGCATGATTATCTAACGCTTTTAATATTAGTGTTTTTCTGTTTACTAATTGCATTTGAAGATATAATTTTCTTCTTTTTAAGCCCTAGCTATAAAGTTGGTATGGAAATATTCCCAATAATGGTGTTAGTTCCTGTGTTTTTAATAATTAGCGAAACAACCGTTTATGGAATTGCAATAGCAAAAAAACCGATTTTTGATACAATAGGGATAGCGCTATCCGTTGTTACAAATATAATCTTTTGCATAATTCTAACTAATAATTTTGGCTTATACGGAGCTGCAATGGCTCTTGCTATTAGTAATATAATAATGTTTTTATTTAGAACGTTTATTGCACAAAGATATTATAGAAGTATTCCTAGCTATTTAAAAACAACTATCGCTTTAAGCCTTCTTTTAATAATCACCGCCCTTTCAACTTACTACACTAATGATTTTATGATGAAATTTGTAGTATGTATTTTAGGAGTAGTAGCATATATTATACTATACTTAAAACAAGTTAAAGAGGCAGTATCCTTCACTAAAGACATTCTTAAAAGTTTTACTAATAAGAATAGTAGAGAGGAGGAAGGGGTGAAATTAATTATATCTGATTTAGATGGAACTCTTTTAAATAAAGAGAATAAAGTTCCGGATGAATTTTATGATGTGCTTGAAGAATTAAATAAAAAAGACATAGTGTTTGCAGTGGCTTCTGGCAGAAATTATCTTGGCCTTCGCCATCTATTTAATGAAAAAGGCGATGATATTTATTTTATATGCGATAACGGGGCTTTTGTAAAACATGGCGAACAAATAATTTCATCAAGTGAAATTAATAAAGAAGACTATAAACGTATAATAAATTTCTTATTTAAAAATGATATTTTCACTGTTATGGTGTGTGGAGTTAAAGGAACATACTATCAAAATACTAATAATGAAGAATTTAATGAAAGAATGAAGGGGATGTATACAAAAACTACCCCTG
The DNA here is from genome assembly GCA_964369915.1 of uncultured Oscillospiraceae bacterium. Lineage (GTDB taxonomy): Bacteria > Bacillota > Clostridia > Oscillospirales > Ruminococcaceae > RGIG3102. Next base: position 29,039 of record CAYJGG010000021.1, read on the forward strand.
TTGATAATATCTTAGAAATTGATGATGAGATATTTAAAGTGTCGGTGTTTAATGCAGAAAATATAAGGCAAAGAGCGTTTAATCCGCTAAAAACTAGATTTGAAGATGAATTTAGTATTCATATTTCAGCTAAAGTTTGGGTTGATGTTATGACTAGAAATGCAGATAAAGGAAAAGCATTAAAAGTGTTGCAGACTCGGATGGGAATAAGTGAAAATCAAACAATGGCTTTTGGCGATTTTGATAATGATATACCAATGCTACAAAATGCAAAATATAGTTTTGCTATGCAAGACGCAAGCGACAATGTGAAAAAAATGGCAAAATATACAGCGAAATCCAATGCGGAAAATGGTGTTCTTTTAGCTATAAAAGAATATGTATTGAAAATTTAATGAATATAACCATTTTTATTGTTTAAACTATTTTATATAATCTTTTGATTATAAAAATAAAAAAAGGTTTGGTGATAAAAATGGGTAGTAATTTAAAATGTACGGTTTCAACTTGTGCGCATCACAAAGATGCTCATTGCTGTTTAGAATCAATTTGGGTTAGTAAAACAGAGCCCGAACAGGCTGTTAATGCAGTCTGTAGCTCTTATGTAAACTGTGGCAGTGTCGATATGAGCGCAGAAAATAAAACTCCAAAAAACGATTTAGATATTAAATGCAATGCTAGAAATTGCAAATACAATATCGAAAATGTTTGTTCGAGTTTAAACGTAACCATTGCGCTAAGAAAAAATGATGCAGAATGTACGAATTTCAATGCAATGTAAAAAAAATAAAAAACGGACTTTATAAAGTCCGTTTTTTTAATTAATTATTACCAAGGAATAACTTCATAGTCAAAA
>CAYJGG010000022.1:0-27411 GCA_964369915.1 uncultured Oscillospiraceae bacterium
ATATAAATAATCTTTACATTATTGTAGTTTTCTGTGTTTACTTTATTGGGTAAACTGCGTGCAATACATCATGCACGCAAGGAAAACTTCGATTTATATTATCTCTGATAATATAAATTATATCATATAATAAAATTTAAGTAAATCATCTAAATTTGTATTAATTTTAACAATCTTTTGCCATTTTATAATAAATATATGGATTTTTGTTGATTTTTAAGATAAAATAATATATTATAATACATAGGTAAATTTTTATTAATTACAAATATATTAAACGAGGAACTAAGTATGACTAACACTTATAAAAAATCATACCGACAAGAAATTATTGACAATATCAGTCTAGCTATTTTTAATTGCGGACTTCAAAGCTGTATGCCAGAGCACACATGGGGGCCTGGTGTGCGTGATCATTATTTAATTCATTTAGTTGTTTCTGGAAAAGGAAGCTATACTGTAAATGGATATACTTATCATTTAAAAGCTGGAGATATGTTTATAATTAAACCATCTCAATTAGTTACATACACTGCAAATAAAGATGATCCATGGGAATATTTTTGGGTGGGCTATAACGGAACTTATGCTCAAAAAATTACAGCTAACTTACCGTTTAGTGAAAATAATCTTGTTTTTTCTCCAACTAATTTTAATGAATGTAAAAATTTAATTTATCAAATTTATTCTAATAGCGGAAACACTATCACTAACTCTTCTGCTATGATAGGTTATTTATATCTATTGTTTTCACTTCTTTCAAAAGAAGTAAAAGAAGTTGAGGCTAATAATTCTGATATTCAATCAAGCTATGTTATAGATGCAATAAAATATATCCAATTCAATTATTCTTCTGATATAAATGTTAATGATATTGCAGCTGCTGTTGGAATAAGCAGAAGTCATTTATATAGAGTTTTTATATCAAGTTTAAATCAATCTCCTATTGATTATCTAACAGAATATAGAATAAATGAAGCGTGCTCTTTACTTAAAAACACACATTTATCAATTTCAGAAATTGCCATTTCAGTTGGATTTTTTGATCAGTTTTATTTTTCAAGAGTATTTAAAAAAATAAAACAAACTCCTCCTAGCAAATATCTTCAAACATTACAATAAACTAAGGTGAAAAATGAAAAAACTTTATATTTTAATATCTATAATAATATTTACTTTTATATTTTCTGCTTGCAGCAATAAAAATGATGAATCTTATAATCTAGCTTTTATCAATTCAAGCGATGCTAATATAATAAATTACTCAAAAACTCTTGAAAACTACACAACTATCGATTTGCATAAATTCAATACTTCTCCTTTAGAATATTTAAATTCTATTGAAGATATATCTTTAATTAGTAATATAATTATATTCGATGAAAGTTTTAATGATGAACTGGCATCTGAATTTTTAGAAATAATTAAACCATATAATATCCCTATAGCATTTGCTCTTTGTGATATTTCAGAAGAAGTGATAAATTCATATGATAAAGCATATAATTTTAAAATTAACTACACCTACATGGGCGAAATTTTAGCTTCCATTGTTGATAATTTATGGACAAATGGAAATCTTGACACTAATTCTAGTAAATTATTAGAATTTTCTGTAATTGGGTATGATAATCAAAGCGAAAATGAAAAAGAGATGTATTCATCATTTTTAAAAAATATTGAATTATTAGGAATACCATATTCGGTAATTAGTGAAGATTATATTTTTGTTTCTTCTAGCGCAAGCACACTTATAGAAGAACAAACAAAAAGCGAACTTGTTTTTATTTTAAACAATGAATTATTAAACTATGTTTATCCTTCATACACAAGCGCTTCCCCTATTGTTTCACACAATTTTTCAACTAACAATCCTTATAGTGAAAATATAAATATATTATCTCTTGATTACACTGATATTTTCACTACTAGCTTTAAAATATTTGAAAACATTGAAAATGCTCTTTATCCTTTTGAAGATATAACACTTCATAAAATAGGAAAAACAATTTATCTAAACCCTAAAATTTAAAGGAAAATTATGCTTAAAAAAAATGATATTATCACCGCTGAAATAATAGATATTTCAAGTGATGGAAATGGTGTTGCAAGATTTGATAATTTTGCAGTATTTATACCTAAAACAGCCATTGGAGATGTCTGTAAAATTAAAATTGCAAAAGTATTATCTAGCTATGCTTTTGGAATTTTAGAAGAACTTATAACCCCTTCAATTGATAGAATTCCTCCAGAATGTCCTCTTTTTAAAACTTGCGGTGGATGTGATTTTTTTCATATAAATTATGAAGCTGAAAAAAAAGCAAAATTTAATATAGTTTCTTCTGCTTTTAAAAGAATTGCAAAATCTAGTTGCTTAGTTAATAATACTCAATCTGCAAATGAATTTTTAAGATATAGAAATAAAAGCCAATTTCCTGTTTCAATCGATGAAAAAGGAAATGCTTATGCTGGATTTTATGCAAAAAGAAGCCATCGAGTTATCCCATGTAATGATTGCTTATTACAGCCAAAAGAAATAAATACTATTATAAACTTCACTATTAACAAAATGAATTTTTATAAAATCAAAGGCTATAACGAAGCTACAAACAATGGAGATATTCGCCATATTTATACTCGTTTTGCTACTGTTACTAATGAGATTATGCTATGCCTTGTTGCAACTAAAAAAGATATTAAAAATTTAGATTTATTAGTTAATGATATTGTAAATGAATTTAAAAATATTAAAACAATTGTATTAAATATTAATTCAAAAAACACAAATGTTATTTTAGGAGATAAAAGCTATAATTTATATGGCGAAGGATTTATTAGCGATGTTTTATGTGATATAAAACTTGATTTGAGTCCAAAATCCTTTTATCAAGTTAATCACGCTGGCGCTCAAAAACTATATAATATATCAAAAGAGTCTTTAAATTTATCTAAAGATGATATCTTATTAGATATGTATTGCGGTGCAGGCGGTATCGGGCTTTCTATGGCAAGTAAAGTAAAACAGCTTGTCGGCGTTGAAATAGTTGATGCTGCTGTCAAAAATGCAATTCAAAATGCAAAAGTTAATAATATTGATAATGCATACTTTATTTGTAGTGATGCAAAAGATGCTGCTAAAATGCTATTAGAAAAAAACTTCTTACCAACTGCTGTTGTGCTAGATCCGCCACGTAAAGGCTGCGATAAAGACACTTTAGATGCTATAATATCTATGAAACCAAATAAAATATCAATGATAAGCTGTAATCCTGCAACTGCTGCAAGAGATGCTTTATATCTTACTGAAAATGGTTATAAAATAGAATTTGTAACTCCTTTTGATTTATTTCCAAGAACAAAACATGTTGAATGTGTTTGTTTACTAACTAAAATATAAAAAACAAAAAACACTTATGATCATGCAAAATAGCGTGATTATAAGTGTTTAATTTATATTAGCTTTGCTAATATAAATTTTAGTTTTTCTTTTTGGCAAGAGGTATAGCCCAAAGATTGCTTTGCAATCACGAAAAACTAATTTAATGTAAATTATCTTTATTTGCTTTGCTAATATAAATTTTAGTTTTTCTTTTTGGCAAGAGGTATAGCCCAAAGATTGCTTTGCAATCACGAAAAACTAATTTAATGTAAATTATCTTTATTTGCTTTGCTAATATAAATTATATATAGATTGAGTGTATTTGCTATTTGCTGAAATAATCAAATTATTATTAGTTAAAAGTTTGCTAACCCATAAAGGGCAAAAACTATTGTATTTAACTTCAATAACATTACTATCAAAACTTTCTAAGGCTGAAATATCCATAGAATGAAATATAATATCTTTATTTAAATAACTTTTTATATTAGTATCAAAAGTTATTCTAAAATTATCACCTGGTAAAAAATAAGCTTTTCTATGATATATAACTGTATTTACCGGTCTAAATCCATTTGTAACTAACTTAGAATAAATAAACATCGCTTCATAGCTATCATGATTTTTTAAACAATCATAATTACCTTGAGCTATATTTAATGCCTCTTCTCTTGTTAAAGTGACAACATGTTTATATGAACTTATTTCATGCTTTATTTTAATTTCGATTTTAAAAAAATTATCATCACCATAATTTCTAAGACGAATTTTAAATCTGTGAGTTTCCCCTTCTTCTGTATCATAAAAACTATTAAAATATGGTGTATCAAAGTATAAACTTTTAACTATATATCCACTTGAATCTTTAGAGTTTGCATCTTCCACTGCTAGTTTGCTTATAATCTTTTCCATTTCGTGCACTTGAGTTTTTGTAGCTATGTATTTATTCTCAAAACGATATACAGGAGTGGTATTTTCATAAATATTAGTTTTTAAAGCTGTGTATGTTTTCATCAATCCACTCTCCTCTACTTAAAATATATTCTCTTATATACAATTGCTCTTCATAGCTATTAGTTAAAGTGCTTTTTGCATTTCCAAATGGGATATCAAAGTACATATTAGGAAAAGTCGTACTGTTTCTAGCAGTAGCATTGTTTAAATATAAAATAACATCATCAATAGTTGTTGCTAAAAATTCTTCGCTTAACGCATTACCTTCTTCTCTTAATAATTCCCATTGCTCAATCAACACATCTATAAAAACGTCATGCTCTAAAAATGGCTGAGCATAAGTGGTATTAAAAAGATAAAAACCTTTAGTACTAGAAAAATCTTCAGAGAAATCAAAATTGCCAGTGCCTATATCAAAATCCCACTGAATATATTTTATCTTCCCGCCCACATCTCTATAAAAAAATGTAGAAGCAGTAAAGCCTTCATGATTTTTTAAAAGCTCAGTAACAAGCATTGCTCTTGCAATCTGTTCTATATCGTAATATTTTTCAAAATCCGGATGATTAGGTGTGTATAAGGCTGTTTCATAAAGCTCTAATTCATTAAAAATGGTTTGAGCTGCTAATTCAGTTAATTCTTCATCATCTGGATAAACTATACTATACTCATTACCAAATTTATTACTTTCTAATCTATATGCATCGTCATACCCCACTTCATAGTGATCACGTTTAAAAATATATCCGCCACCATTATAAAACTGATCAGCAGCATCATTAGCAATAGTGAAATCTTGTATATTAACACGATTATTTCCTTGTTTAATTTTTTCTACAAGTAAATAAACACCAACATAATCACCTTGGCTAACAGTACTATCAGGCACATCAATCAAAACTTCTACAAACTGTGTTTCTGGCGCATAGTCTAAAACTTCTGATTGTAAAGTGTAGCCTAAATAATTTCGTATTAAACTTCTATCAATTAAAGGGGCATGCAAAACAAAGCTTGATTCTGGATTTAAATTTAAAATTGGAACATCTGTTGCTAATCCCTCATCATCTTTAAACTTTATAGAAAAAGGCTTTTTATCTTGCAGATAAGATGAAGTTCTTCCACGCAAATTCATTATTGCATTAGGATAAATACTCGTTGGAATATCATCTAAATTATTTTCATCTCTATTAAAAACATATAAATCCACATAGCTTTCTTCTCTTAGTGGAAGTAAAGGTGCATCTGGAGCCCATGACCAGTCTGGTATTAATTTTTCTATATCATACGAATAAATATACAAGATAGGTAAATCAAACGTTGGTTCAAAAAGGGCAAAGCTATCGTAATCAATAGGATTTGGCAAGCTTTTATCCAAATTCTTATTTTTATAGCCTAAATTAAAATCATCACCTACATAAATTAATACACTTAAAAAAGTTATAAATGATAATAAACCAACTGAAAATTTTAATATTAATTTGGATTTCATTAAACATTAACTCCTGAAACTATATCAACAGATGTTAAATTTTCCATTGAATCTAAACTATTTAAAACAGATTCAAACTTAGATGTTTTTATTTCAAAAATTGCTTCTGTGTATATTTCATTTTTTGAAACGCTTTTTAATTGATGTACAACTTTATCTAAGGTTAATATATTTTTAATTTCATCTAAATTAATATTATTACCACGAATAATTAGCATTTGTTTTGTGTTAGATATCGAAAAGAAACTAAACACAACTACTACAAAAGCTATAAAAGTACTTGCTGCAATAGTTAATACGTGGTTGCCTGTTCCCGAAGAAAGCCCCACTGCAACTGCCCAAAAAATAAAAACAGTATCTACAGGATCTTTTATAGCACTTCTAAATCTAATTATAGATAAAGCACCAACTAATCCTAAAGATAATGCAAGATTACTTTCAATAACAACCATAATAACACCTGTTACTATAGCTGTAATAATTATTACTAGCGCAAAGTTTGAATAAAATCTAACTTTTCTTGTTGTTAATTTGTAAATTAAAAAAATAAATATGCTTACAACTGCGATAACAGATAAATTTATTATCATTTCCCCCAGTGTATATTGACTGATGTTATTATTCAAAAAATTAAATAATTCTGTATTGCTCATTTTATAAATCTCCTTGTAAATATTTCTCTAATTATATCATACAACACATTTAATATCAATAATAAATGCCTATCTATTTCATAAGTTTGCATCTATATTTTTAATATTTTTATATTTAAAACTTTATCTTTTCGCGCAATAATATAAATCAAAAATTTTTGATTTAAATATTGACTTTACTTAACTTATATTGTATTATATTTATATCAAGAATTTTTGATTTGAAGATTTAAACTTAAATCAATTTTGAAATAAATAAAGAAAAGAATAATTAATATGAGCAAAAATAAAATTTTAAAAATCGCCGTACCACTACTTATGATAGCAATCATTGCATCTATTTTTTTATTATCAAATTCCAATGAAGAAGTTGACACTTCTGATTTTGCTTTGCATGCAACTAGTATTGATTTAGATAATTTAACTTCTTATGAAATGCCAATCATTATTGATTTTGGAGCTGATGAATGTATCCCTTGTAAGGAAATGGCTCCTGTATTAGTTAAAATTAATGAAGATATGCAAGGAGAAGCTATCATTAAATTTGTAGATGTTTGGAAAAACCCAGAAGCTGCCACTGGCTTTCCAGTTCAAGTTATACCTACTCAAATTTTTATTAATTCAGATGGCACACCTTACACTCCTTCTGAAAATTTAGAAGTAGAATTATTAATGTATGTTGATGTAGATACTGAAGAGCATTTATTTACAGCTCATCAAGGTGGATTAACAGAAGAAGAAATGAATTTAATATTAGATGATATGTTATCGAATGGAAATTAGGGTGATTAAATGGATATAATATTAGAAAACATTTCAAACGTAATATTAAACAGTATATATTTAGCTCCTATTTTAGCTTTTTTAGCTGGTATTTTAACATCTTTTACCCCTTGCTCTATATCAAGTGTACCTTTAATTATAGGCTATGTTTCTGGCACTAGTAAAGACGATACAAAAAAAGCATTTTTATTTTCTTTAATTTTTGCTATTGGCTCTGCAATAACTTTTACCGCTTTAGGAATAATCGCTACTCTAGCTGGGACTTTAATAGGAAACTCATCTAGCATTTGGTATATATTTTTGGGCGCATTAATGTTATTAATGGCTCTGCAAACATGGGAATTATATGAAATTATACCATCTAATTATCTATTATCTAAAAACACAAAAAAAGGATATTTGGGTGCGTTAATTGCTGGAATTTTAGCAGGAGTTTTTTCTTCCCCTTGCTCTACTCCTGTGTTAATTACTCTTTTAGCAGTAGTAGCAAAAGAAGGCAATTTATTTTATGGAGTTTTATTACTTCTTTTATATTCAATAGGTCATGGAATATTAGCAGTAATTTGTGGAACATCGGTGGGATTTGTTAATAAAATTAGAAATAATGAGAAATATAATAAATTAAGTAGCTACATAAAAATAATTATGGGATTAATTATGTCGCTAATAGGTTTTTATATGTTTTATTTAGCATTTTAATTGTAAGAATGGAGATATTTATGAGAATTATAGTAATTGGAGCAGTTGCCGCTGGAACTTCAGCTGCAGCTAAGGCAAGAAGGAACACAGAAGATGCTGAAATTGTTATTTATGAAAAAGATGCATTTATTTCATATTCTGGTTGTGGTATGCCATATTTTATAGGTGGCGAAGTTGATGATGTTGAAACTTTAACTCCTCGCGATCCAGCTTTTTTTAAAAAGAAATATAATATAGATGTTCACACAGGTTTTGAAGTTTTATCTATTGATAGTAAAAATCAAACTGTAACAGTTAAAAATCTTTTAACAAGCGAAACATTTATAGATAATTATGATAAATTAATTATTGCAACTGGAGCTACACCTTTTAAGCCTAATATTACAGGAATTGATAACGATAACGTATTCTTTTTAAGAAATATTAAAGATGCAATAAAAATTAAAGATTTTATCACTTTAAATTCACCTAAAAATGCTGTAATTGCTGGAACTGGCTTTATTGGATTTGAAGTTTTAGAAAATTTAATTAATATAGGAATAAACGTTACGATAGTTGAAATCGCAAAAAAAATCACACCAAATTTAGATGAAGATATGGCAAAATATTTAGAAAAAGAATTAATTTCTCGTGGTATAAATATTAAAACAAACTGCTCAATAACTGATTTATCAGATAATAAAGCTGTTTTGTCAGATGGCACTGTTTTAGATTGTGATATAGCTATTTTATCAACTGGTGTACGTCCACAAACTAAACTTGCTCAAGAATCTGGCGTTGAAATTGGAGTTACTAAAGCTATAAAAGTTAACAAAAAAATGCAAACTAATATTGAAAATATATATGCTTGCGGAGATTGTATCGAAACTTATTCTAGCATTACAAATAAACCAGTTTATCGCCCATTAGGAAGCACTGCAAATAAAACTGGTCGTATTGCTGGTGATACTTGTACTGGTGGAAAATTAGAATATAAAGGCAATTTAGGCACTGGTATTTTTAAACTATTTGATTTAACAGTTGCTACAACAGGATTAAATGCAAAAGAAGCAATAGAGAATGGATTTGATATTGAAATTTGCCATAATATAAAGCCTGACAAACCTGAATACATGGGTGGAAAAGAAATGGTGATTAAAGCGATTGCTGATAAAGCCACTTCTCGTCTTTTAGGAGTACAAATTATAGGATATGAAGGCGTTGATAAAAGAGTTGATGTGTTTGCTACTTTAATCACTTATAAAGCAAGCGTTGATGAATTATTTCATTTAGATTTAGCATATGCGCCACCTTTTTCAACTACAAAAGATCCTGTTCATTACACCGGTATGATTTTAGATAATTCTATTAATAATAATAGAGGAATAATCACTAACGCTGATTTAAAAAATCTAAATGAAGAAGTACAAATTGTAGATGCTAGAAGTAATAGCGATTATGAAAAAAAAGGCTGTGTTGACTGTGCAGCTAATATTCCTCAAGCAGATTTACGCAAAACTAACTTGCTTAAAAAAGATGTTTTAACCGTTACCTATTGTAATAAAGGCGTTACAGGAAATGCTGCTCAAAATATTTTAATTAATCAAGGATTTAAAAGAGTTTTAAATTTATCTGGCGGACATAAATTTTATAAAGCAACTAAATAAAAAAAATAAATGCTTAACAGATTTCTGTTAAGCATTTATTATCGAATATAAACCACCAACTATTAAATTCCTAGCAAAAGATAGCAGTAAACACTGTATACATCCGTAAAAAGCAAAACCACCAGAAACTGGTGGCTTTTTTTTTATTTATTTTTCTAATCCTAATTCATATATTCCTTTTTTATAATCAATTTTAACTTTGTAAAACTCAGTGTATCCACATTCAGTGCAGCTTACAGCAATAAATTTTTTGTTTTGCTGATTAAAAATATTTGTAAGCTCTTTACTTATATTTGTAAATTGTTCTTGCTCATAAGTATCGTTATGGCATTTTACACATCTATAGTCCATACAAAAAACATTCCTTTCAAGCTTTTTATACTATAAAATAAAATTGAAAATAATTTTTAAGTTGAAGTAATTAAATAAAAAATTAAAATTAATGATTATTTTTAGGATTTACAATATTACGCCAATCTAAATCCCCTCTATCAAGTCCGTGAATTAAAACTTCTGCTGTTGCTATATTAGTTGCAACAGGTATATTATTTTCATCACATAATCTTAATAGATTCATTTCATTAGGTTCAGTAGGTTTTGCTGAAATAGCATCTCTAAAAAATAATAGCATATCAATTTCATTATATTGCAGTCTTGCTGCAATTTGTTGATCTCCGCCTTGTGAACCGCTATAAAATCTATGAACTTTAAGTCCCGTTGATTCTGCAACCATCTTCCCTGTTACTCCTGTTGCTAGCACATTATGCTTTGATAATATCCCACTATATGCTATACAAAATTGAACCATAAGTTCTTTTTTCTTATCGTGAGCGATTAAAGCTATATTCATATTAATTACCTCCCATTTTATTTTATATGCGTTTGAACAAATTTTCCTGTAAATCTGTTTGCTATTGAAGAATACACTTTTTTTTCAAATGAATCTTTTGGCAAACTTTTTCCTTGTTGAGATAAAGAAATCACTAGCTCAGAATATGGAATAACTCCTAATAGTTGAGCCGAAACTTCATCTATAACATCATCTAAATCTCTAAAATCTGTTTTTGCAAAAAGCGATTTAGAAAATTTATTAATAACAAATTTTATATTTTTAATTCCAAAATTAAAAATTGTATCCGAAACTAATTTTGCATCTCTTACGCTAACTAAGTCTGCTGTTATTACTATTATTGCCGAATTGCTAACATTTAAAGCTGCTAAAAAAGCATCTCCTACGCCAGCTGCAGTATCAAATATTATATAATCATACAGGTTATATACATCGTTTACTAAATTTTTTATATTTTCAAATGGAAGTTTTTCATCTTTATATGGAGCACAAATAAAATCAAGATTATCATTAGTATTTGATTTTACTAAAACTTTTTCTATTTCTGCTCTATTAAGTAAAATATCTCCAATATCATATATAGCTTTATCAGTAATACCGGCTATAACATCTAAACTTCGAAGACCAACATCAAGCTCTATTAATAAAACTTTCTTTTTTAATACAGCTAATTCGTTAGCAAAATGAGTTGCAAATGTGCTTTTTCCTGTGCCGCCTTTTCCTGAAGCTATCATAACAATCTCTGCCATTATAACCTCTTTTACCTTAATTATTTTACTCGCTATATATATTATATATTCAACTATATAGTTAACTTATAATATAGTATAACACATATTTTTATGTTTAACAATATCAATCAATTGATTATTTATACAAATTTCTGTAAAATTTTAGTTAATTTCGCTCATTCTTTCAAGCTTTAATGCATCATAAGCTAAAAATATCTCTTTTACAGCATAAGCAAGATTATAACCATTACCTGCTTTTTCACCTATAACTGCAATTGCAATTTCTGGATTATCAGCCGGACCAAATGCCATCATAGTTGCATTAAGTAAATCTCCGGATACTTGGGCAGTACCAGTTTTTGTTGCAACTTCATATGGCAGTCCTTGTAGTAATATTCCTGCATTCCCTGTTGTTGAAGCTAAAACCATACCATCTTTTAATGTATCAAATATATTAGCATTATCTTCAATTACACTTTCAATTTGCAGTGGCGTTTCATAAACTATCTGCGATCCGTTATACTCTTCAATTGATTCTACTATATGAGTTTGGTATCTAACGCCGTTATTTGCAATAGTGCTTGCATATGTTGCAAGTTGCAAAGTTGTCACAGTAGTATCAAGTTGTCCTATTGATGCTTGGATAACATCACCAGGATTCCATATTAGTCCTAATTCCTCGCGATATTCAGGGCTTGATAACACACCTGTGTTTTCCCCAGTTTCAAGGCCAGTTGCCACTCCAAGTCCATAATTCTGCGCCATTTCATTTATAGTGTCTATTCCAAGGCGTCTGCCTAAATCATAAAAGAATGTATTACAACTAACTTGTAAGGCTTGTTCAACATTTATAGTGCCATGTGCAGTTCCAAAGGCACAGCCGGGAAGTTCTCCGCCCCATTCTTCAACTGTGTAGTAATCATAGTATCCTCTGCAGGTATATGTGCTAGTTTCGGTAATTAAGCCTTCTTGAAGCCCTGCCGATGCTACTACCATCTTAAAAACAGAACCTGGGCGATATGTTCCTTGAATTGCTCTGTTAAATAGCGGTGTTAATTCATCATTTAAATACTCTGTATAGTTTTCATAATAATTATTTAAATCATAGCTTGGATAAGTTGAACTGGCTAAAATCCCACCAGTTTTAACATCTAAAACAACTATTGAAACTCCAGAAGTTTCTTTTCCCCATCCAGCTTCTTTTTCTTGAAGAAATTCCATTTGTGCTTTTGCAATTTCATTAACTTTAGATTGTAATTCTGCATCTATTGTTAGTCTTACAGTGTTACCTGGTTCTGGCGTTAATATTGTTTCTTGATTTAAAATAGTTCCGTCTTTATTTTTTTCAATTTCAAGCAAACCATCTTGTCCATTTAAATAGTCTTCAAAGGTTTTTTCTAATCCATTTTTCCCAATTATATCATTCATTTTATATCCTTTTTCTTTTAAATCAGGATATTCTTCGGCATAAATTGGCCCTAGTGTACCTAAAAGATGTGGAATTAGAGTTCCGTCTTCATAATGTCTTTCGCTACTTTGAATTATCTCTATTCCCGGCAAATCTCTTGAATATTCACTTATTATTGTTGCAGTTTCACTAGAAACATTTTTTGCTACATTAAAAGGATAAGACGCTGAAAAGCCTTCTCTTTCCATTGTATATCTAAGTCCTGCTATCTGCCTTTGATAGCTACTTGAAAACTCTTCAAGATTATAAACCTCTACTAACTTGTCCATAATATTTTCTTCAGTTGCATATACATTTAAATCTAAAAAATCTTTTAATCTTACTATCTCTGAATCTTGATTTTCTAAAAATGTGTACGGCGTTGTATAGCTTAACGGAAGTAAGTCGTTTAATTCTTCACCTTGTGCATTTAAAATTTCAAGCACCTCAAGCAACCTTTGATTAACTTCTGAAAAATCAAAGTAGACTGAATTTAATGAAACATTAAAAACAGGATAAGTAGTTGCTATATATTCTCCGTTAGTATCAATTATATCCCCTCTTGATGCATCAATATTTTGATTTACTAAAATAACGGAGTTTGACATTTCGTAATATTCATCACCATCTACAACTTGAAATTGCACAAGTTTTGCAACAAAAACTACAAATATAGCCATCATTATTAGTATTAAAACATTTATTCTTGAGCTTAAAACTTTTTTTGAGCTGATGATAATCACTCCTTTCGTTATCTTGCATTATATTTTTGGAATTTATTTGAAATATAAGAGATAAAATAATAAGATATTATAATTATTGGTATTGAAAATAAACTTGTAAGTAAAACTTTATTTATATAAACTTCTGCTATCCCTTTGTATCCTCCTAAAATATAAACAAAGAAAAAGTCTATACTTAGAATGGATAGTAAAGATAAAAAAGAATAAATAGATGTATTTCTAGTATTTGGATTAAAATAATAAGTAGATATTATGTTTCCAACAACAGCTAAAATCACTAGTAATAGTGTGTGAAATCCAACTAATCTTGACATAGCCATCTCATTTAAAAATCCAGCTGTTATATAGACAACTAACATTGGTGTTTCATAATTTAAAAAAGTTAAAACAACGCAAAAAGGCAGTATGAAACTAGGCTTAACCTCAAAAAAGCTAAACATATTTGGAGTAGTTTGAACTATATATAAAATTACCACAGCAAAAACTAATATTGAATATTTAAAAAATTGTCTAAGAAAAATCTTATTTCTATCCATTTAATCTTCTTTCTAGCCTTTAAAATCAACTATAACAAACACCATTTTTATATCTGCAACATCAACAGTAGGCTCTATAACTGCATATTTTGAATTCCCTGATGCGTCAAAATCTATTTTTTCAACAGTTCCAACAATTATTTCTTTTGGGAAAATATCCCCTAATCCTGAGGTTATAATTATATCTTCCTCTTTAAGTTCTGTGTCTTTTGGTAAATACATCATCACACATTTTTCTTCACTGCTAAAATCAATATTCCCTGAAACAATACCAGTATCTCTCGATTCGCTTGAATAAACACCAATTTGAACAGAAGGATTTAAAATAGTTTCAACTTTTGCATAATTAAATCCAACTTCAGTTATAATCCCTGCAAGTCCATCTGGAGTTGTAACAACATCGTTTACCTCTATGCCATCATCTTCGCCTTTATCAATTGTAAAACTATAATACTTATCTAAATTATCCCTGCCGATAATTTGAGCTGGCACATATTCCATATCAACATTTTCATCTGCAATTTTAAAATACTCTTTATACTGCTCATTTTGTATAACTAAATTATCATAACCTATTTGTTTTCTTCTTAATTCCACTATTTCTTCTTGCAATCTTTCATTTTCTGCTTGCAATTCTTCGTAAGAATTATCACCTATATTAAATAAATTTTCAAATGAATAGTAAACATTCGTCACCCCTGATTTTATTGGTGTGACTACTGCTGTAATTATTTTTTGTGGTAAAATTGTTAGTTGATTATTAGCAGCTGCATAAATCATTATTCCAAACAGTATGCAAACCGTTACAACTATCACTTTAAAAGATTTTGAATTAAAATTCATATTATTGCACCTAATAAATTAATTTATTGTAAAATATTAAATTTGCAAGCCATAACAGCTTGCAAATTAAAAAACTATATCTTTTTAACATCATCAGATAATACTTCACCTAATAAATCCATATTATCTAAAACATATCCTGTACCAGCAGCAACACAATCAAGTGGATTTTCTGCTATATGAACATCAATACCAGTTTCTCCTTGGATTAATGTATCTAACCCTTTTAATAATGCTCCACCGCCTGTTAAAGTGATGCCTTTATCAATGATATCAGCAGCAAGTTCTGGAGGAGTTCTTTCTAAAGTTTCTTTGATAGCTTCAATTATTTTTTCTAAGCTCTCTGTTAAAGCTTCTCTCATATCCTCTGATGATACTTTTATATTTTTTGGCAGTCCATTAATAAGATTTCTACCTTTAACATCTATATGCAATTCATCAATTTTACTCGCTGTACCTATTTCAATTTTAAGCATTTCAGCAGATTTATCACCTATTAATAAATTATATTTTCTTTTAACGTAGTTGATAATAGCTAAATCGAATTCATCGCCACCTGTTCTAAGGCTCCTTGAAGCAACTATACCATTTAATGAAATAACAGCAACTTCACTAGTACCACCACCGATATCAACAACCATATTGCCGCCAGCTTCATGAATTGGTAATTTTGCACCAATAGCTGCCGCCATTGGCTCTTCAATTATTAACACTTGTTTTGCACCAGCGTTCATACTAGCTTCTTTAACAGCACGTCTTTCAACTTCTGTTACCCCTGATGGAATACAAATAACTATACGTGGTTTAAAAAACATTGATGATCCACAAGCTTTTTTAATAAAAATTCTAAGCATACTTGAAGTAACATCAAAGTCTGCAATAACGCCATCTTTTAATGGACGTACTATAACAATAGATCCTGGTGTTTTACCAACAACTTCTTTTGCTTCTTGTCCTACGAACTTTACTGTATCGTTTTTTGTGTCTACAGCAACAATACTCGGCTCACGCATAATTATGCCTTTGCCTTTCATATATATAAGTGTATTTGCTGTTCCTAAATCTATTCCTATGTCTTTTGAAAAGTTAAACATTGTATTTCTCCTACTAAAATTTATATCGTAACCTAGATTATAACATATAATATATTATTTATGCAATTATTTTTATCAATTTTCACTATTTTTACCTATTTTTGTAAAAAATTAAGTAATTTTGTTATAGCTTGCACTGGAAACCCAACCACATTATGATAATTTCCATATATTTTTTTAACATATTTTCCTATATGCCCTTGGATAGCATATCCACCTGCTTTATCGTAAGGCTCTTGTGTTTTTGAATAACTTATAATATCTTCAACTGGTATTTTATCCATAAATATTTTAGTGGTAACTAAAACTTTACTATATCTATTTTTATAATAAACGCAAACTGCCGTATGAACTAAATGAGTATCGTTTGAAAATTTTGATATCATTCTTATAACATCATCTTCATCTACTGGCTTTTCAAATATCTCCCCTTTATATTCTACTACCGTATCGCAAGAGATAATCAATTTTTCACTATCATTAATTATTTCTTTTGCTCTTTTACATTTTTCATTTGCTAAAGTGATTGCTTTTTCTTTTGGAGATAAATCATTATATCCACTTTCATCAACATCAGGAGATATTTGCTCAAAATCCTCAGATATTAATTTCATTAACTCAATTCTTCTAGGAGAAGAAGACGCTAAAACATATTTTTTTATCATTTAAAATAGATTTTCCTTTCTTTGAGTTTTAAAATATATTAAAAACCTTATTTAATTTTATTGTAAATACTCATTGAAATAACAACACAAATAATTTGCGCAACAGAAATTGTCATTGAAAACCCGAGTGTTAATTTTATAATAATTAAATCTAAAACGGCTGGGTTATTTGCAGAAAACCCTATTGTATTTCCGTAATTAAGCCACGATAAAAAAGAAATATCAGCACAAATATTACCAATAAGTGAGCCTACAATTATTCCTGCTAATAAATAAAATGCAAATAAAAAATATCTTTTCATAAATTCATAATCCTATCTTTTTAAATTGAGGCTTTATAGTATAGCCCTCTAGTAAATTCATTGTCAAAACTTTGATTTTTAAAAGCTAAATTTAAAATCTTTTCCACTCTTTTTTTATCTTCTATTGTAAAAGAATATATAATATAATCCGTTTGTATTTCTTTAATTCTATCCGCCATATAAAGAGCAACTGGATTAAACATTTCTCTATATCCTTTTATTTTTCCATTACAAATTATAGGCATTTCCTTGCCTTTTCTATCTGTTAGAAAGCCTGTTTGATTGCAATTCTTGCATTCTCTTGTGTTTAATAAGGGACATGCTTTTGTTAGCATTATTGGTAAATGTCCATATGCGAAAGTCATTGTTTTTAAATCAGTGTTAATATTTGCAATTTGCTCTAAAGTTATTTCACAGCTTAGCGTTATAAAATCTACTCCTGCTTCTTTATATGCCATAGCACTAAGAGAGTTTGAAATATTTAAGGCAAATGAAGTATATATTATGCTATTTTCCACTAGTGGAATATGCCCTTTATTATGAATATAAAAGCTATTAAACCCTAATTCTTTTGCAAAATCTATCGTTTTTGATATATTTTTAGTTCCATCAAAAAGCACTCTTGGAATTTCAAGTATTGCTTTTTCTTTTAATTCTTCGTTTATTTCTTTGTAATCTTTAATTGGTAAAATAATTTTTTCTATATTATGTAAATTGTCTGGAATTTGATTTATATTTTCTAATCTAATAATTACTTTTGGAGTTTTAAAATTCCTTTTTGGTTTTAATATATCATATTCTAAAACATTATACTTTTTAATTTCGCTTCTTTTTTCTAAAAGATTATCAACTAAATTTCTTCTCGCTTCATTAATTAAACTTAAAGGAAGATATTTGCTTTTTATTAAATCTAATTTTAAATTAGCTAAATAAAAAGGAGTTCCCCCAAGTTTTGATAAAGCCTTTTTAATAGGCTCTTGTGAACTATTTATTGAGTCTTCTAAATTATGTTTTATATTATAAGAAAAAGTGTTTTTATAATCTGTTATAGATAAAATACTTTCTTTTTCACCCATTTTAAATTCGAAAACAACTGGAACAAATTGTCCTTCACGTCTATAATTTTCTCTTATTTTAGGCAAAACTTTTTTTGTTTTTTCTGAATCTTCTTTTGTTCTTTTTCCAAAAGAATTCTTTGTTAAATCAGCTTCTAAAAATTCGTTTGTAAATCCTTGCCTTGAAAAAACATCTTGCAATTCTTCTTTTTCGTATTCTTCACCTTTACTTGCTTTTACAGCCGCAGTAACAGCCGCCGATACATATTCAGCTGTTCTTAATCTTCCTTCTATTTTAACACAGGTAACGCCTATGTCTTTTAATTTTTTAACCATGTCTATAGCAGATAAATCTTTTAAACTTAAATGATTATCTTCCATATCACATTTTGCAGAAAAAGGCAGACGACAAGTTCCGGCACATCTTCCCCTATTCCCACTTCTTCCGCCTAGAAAAGCAGAAGCATAGCATTGCCCTGATAAACTTACGCATAAAGCACCATGAACAAAAACTTCTGTTTCAATATTTGAATTTTCAGTTATATGTTTTACAGCTTCAAAACTTAATTCTCTAGCTAAAATAACTCTTGAAAATCCTTGATTTTTTAAAAATATAGCACCCTCTAAATTATGAATAGCCATTTGAGTTGAAGCGTGAATTTCTAAATCAGGACAGACATTTTTAACGATTTTTGCAGCCCCTAAGTCTTGCACTATAACTGCATCAACACCACAATTTGCAATTTCTTTTACTGCAATTTTAAAATCTTCTAATTCACTATCATATAAAATAGTATTTAATGTTATATTAACTTTAACATTTCTTGCATGACAATAAGCCACAGCTTCCTTTAATTCTTCATATGAAAAATTATCAGCTGAGGCTCTTGCATTAAATGTTTGCACCCCTAAATATACAGCATTTGCACCACTTCTAACTGCTGCAATTAAATTTTCTTTATTCCCTACTGGAGCTAGTATTTCAAATTTCGCCTTCATTGTTTTCCTTTTGCTTTTTAAGATATTGAATATCTATTCTATATCTTTCAAGTTCTGCTTTAGCTTTTTCAAGCTCTAATTTTGCTTCTGATGCATCTTCTATATATTGTTTAACTTGCATTCTCATATTATCAGAGCTTTGATTAGCTTTATCTAATTTGTCTAATATATTCATAGAATGTAAAACTAATGCCGCTGTAATTGAAGCAGATGGTGCTGCTTCTAAAATTTCTCTAACTCCATCATCTAAAGTTTTTGCGATAGCTAAAACTCTATCTTGAGAATCCGTGGTATTTATAGTGTATTCGCTTGAAGCGATTTGAATTTTAACCTTGTTTAAAGACATATTTATTACCATTCCTTTCTTTTAAGTTTTGTATGTTTTGCCACACGGGTTTTTAAAATGGCAAGTTTTTGCTAATCCCTAATAAAGAAAGCCACAAAACTTTTATCCTATAATAATTTAAATTATCAATATTATAATACTACATATTATTATATTAAGCAATAATATTCTTAAAAATAAATGTTTACAATTTATTCTTGAAAGATTATATATATAAGTATATAATAGTATTATAGTTTAATGTATTATCTATTAAGTAAATACAAAATTTATTATTTTACAAACACATCACAATTATGTTTTAAAATATTTATTTATTAATTTAATAATTATCATAATATAATTTATTAAACATAAATTTTATTATTTCCAACTAGAAAGGAATGAATATTATATGGAAAGAATTTTTACAAATGAGGGATTTTTAGATCTTTTAGAAGTATCGCTAAAAAAAGAATCCTCAACGACTATTGAGCTTGCAACTTATAATGATATTTATAAATCATTATCTCTTATTATTCGTGATTATTTAAGCGATAAATACAAAGAGTTCAACGCTCACGCTGATTCACACGGTAAAAAGAAGGTTTACTATCTGTGTATTGAGTTTTTAATGGGAAGAAGTTTAAAAACAAATTTATTTAATTTAGGTCTTGATAAAATTGCAGAAGAAACACTAACTAAATTAGATATAAATATGGAAACTCTTTATGATTGTGAACCAGATGCAGGACTTGGTAATGGTGGTCTTGGCAGATTAGCTGCTTGCTTTTTAGATGCTATGGCTAGTGATAACTATGCTGGGAATGGTTATTCAATTTTATATGAGTATGGAATTTTTAAACAAAAAATAGTTAATGGCTGGCAACAAGAAGAAGTTGATAATTGGTTTTCAAAAGGCTCTGTTTGGCTAAAACCTCATCAGTCAAAACAAGTTGAAGTGAAATTCGGCGGTAATATTGAAGAAAAATGGTATGATGGATATCATCATGTAAAATATAAAGATTACTCAACAGTTATTGCTGTTCCTTATGATATGTATGTATCTGGATATCAAAGCAAGGGTGTTTCTAAACTTCGCCTATGGGAAGCTAAAGCACCTTCAATGGATATGAATAGCTTTAATAGTGGGAACTATTTTGATGCTATTAAATCTACTAGTGATGCTGAATTAATCTCTAAAGTATTATATCCAAATGATAATCACTTAGAAGGTAAAATTCTAAGATTAAAACAGCAGTATTTCTTATGTGTTGCTAGTATTTATGATATTGTTAATATGCATATCGCAGAATATGGCACTTTAGAAAATTTAGCCGATAAAGTTGCTATTCATATTAATGACACTCACCCAACTTTAGCTATACTAGAACTTATGAGAATTCTATTAGACGACTGTGGATTCTCTTGGGAAAAAACTTTAGAAATTGCAGGTAAAACTTTTGCATACACAAATCATACTGTTCTTCCAGAAGCATTAGAAAAATGGAATGAGGGTATGTTTAAAGAGGTGTTACCTCGTATACATTCAATTTTAGTAGAACTTAATAAACAAGCTAGAGAAGATTTATTTAATGCCTTCCCTGGTGATGATGGCAAAGTTGATTATATGAGTTTACTTCATAATAATGAAGTTAGAACTGCTAATATTTGCTGTTATGTATGCCATTCTATTAATGGGGTATCTCAGCTTCATAGCGAAATTATTAAAGAAACAGTTTTTAATGATTACTATTTATTTAAGCCAGATGCTTTTAAAAATGTCACTAATGGTATTGCTTATAGAAGATGGCTTTTACAATCAAATCCAAGATTATGTGAGTTTTTAGATAAGAAAATCGGAACTGGCTATAAAAAGAACGCCGAAGATTTAAAAAAATTAGAAGAATATCATAATGATATAAATGCTATTAATGAAATTTTAGATATAAAGCAAAAAAACAAAGAAGAGTTTGCTGAATTTTATAAAGATTTAACTGGCGAAGTGATAAATCCTAATTCTATTTTTGATGTTCAAGTTAAAAGACTTCATGAATATAAGCGTCAGCATTTAAATGCCTTAAATATTTTAGCTGAGTATATATTCATTAAAGAAAACCCTACTTTTGATTTCACTCCAAAAACTTATATATTCGGCGCAAAAGCTGCTCCTGGATACTATATGGCAAAACAAATTATAAAATTAATTTTCTCAATTAAAGAATTAGTTGAAGCCGATCCTTTAACTAAAGATAAATTAAAAATAATTTATATAGAAAATTATTCTGTTACTTTAAGTGAAAAATTAATGCCTGCAAGCGAAATAAGTCAGCAAATATCTTTAGCTGGAACTGAAGCTTCAGGAACTGGTAATATGAAATTTATGATTAATGGTGCTATTACTATGGGAACATTTGATGGCGCTAACGTTGAAATTAAAGAACAATGCAAAGATGAGAATTTTATCCAATTTGGTATGCTAACTGAAGAAGTTACAGCTCTTAAAAATTCTGGATATAAAGCACGAGATTATATTGCAAAAAGCGAGATGCTACAAAAAGTTATTAAATTATTATCTGATGGCATAAACGGAAAAACATTTATTGAAATTTTAGAAAATTTAGTTTATCATGATCCATTTATGGTTCTTGCAGATTTTGATGATTATCACGCAAAACAACTTTATCTGCAATCACTTTATAAAGACAGGGTAAAATTTGGTAAAATGTGTTTAATGAATATAGCTAATGCAGGAAAATTCTCAGCGGATAGAAGTATTGATGATTATGCTAGGGATATCTGGCATATTGAGAAAGTGTAGAGTGATTATTAATGTTAATTTATAACAGTAGAAATCCTTATCACAAATCCCCTTTTGGTGCAGTAAAAACTAAAGAAAACGTCGCTTTTACAGTGACACTTCCTTTAAATTATCAAAAAGTTGTTATTAATGTTAAAGGTGATGATGATTTCCTTGTTAAAAAATCAATGGAACGCATAAAAACTGATAATTCAAATGTGTTCACAACTAAAATTATTTTTGAAGATGAAGGCACATATTTTTATTATTTTGATTTAGGTGTTGATAATAATGGTATTTATAATAATTCTAAAGGTGAAGGCGTTATAAGAAAAGATGGAGCTTTATTCCAATTAACTGTTTTTGACAAAAATTTTACTACTCCTGATAATTTTAAAGGCGGAGTTTTTTATCAAATATTTCCTGACAGATTTAATAGAAATGAAAATACCCCTTATAGTAATATAAAAGGAAGAGTTTATCCAAAAGATAAAAATTCAACTCCCCTGTTTTCTAATAAAGATATTACAACAGATTACTATGGCGGGAATTTGCAAGGTATAATAGATAAACTTGATTATCTTAAAGAATTAAATATCACCTCAATTTATCTAAATCCTATTTTTGAATCTCATTCAAATCATAGATATAATACTGCCGACTTTTTAAAAGTTGATCCAGATTTAGGGACTTTAGATGATTTCTTACTTCTTATTAAAAAAGCAAAAGAAAAAGATATTAACGTTATTTTAGATGGTGTTTTTAGTCATGTGGGTAGCGATAGCATATATTTTAATAAAGAAAATAGATACTCATCTCTAGGAGCATTTAATTCAAAATTCAGCCCTTATTATTCTTGGTTTGATTTTGATAAAAAATATGATAGTGGTTATCGTTCTTGGTGGGGCTTTAATACTCTTCCTGAAATAAACGAAATGGATGAAGGCTATCTTAATTTTATTTTTGGCAAAGAAGGTGTTTTAAAATATTGGCTTTCAAAGGGTATTGCAGGGTTTAGACTTGATGTTGCCGATGAATTGCCAGATGAATTTTTAGAAAAACTTAGAGTTTGCGTTAAAGAAGAAGGAGATAACAATTTAATTATAGGTGAAGTTTGGGAAGATGCTAGCAATAAAATAAGTTTTGGAAAAAGAAGAAAATATCTTTTAGGAAACGGTCTTGATAGCGTTATGAACTATCCTTTTAGAAACGCTATTTTAAACTTTGTAAAATTCAAAAATCCAAATGAGTTTTCAGAAGAAATAATGTCTATATATGAAAATTATCCAAAACCTGCTCTTGATACTACTTTAAATAGCCTATCAACTCACGATACTGTTAGAGCGATAACTTTTATTGGCTCTAAAAATCCGTATCTTGAATCAAGACAAGAACAAAGTGAAACATTCTTGAGTGAAGACGAGTATGAAAATGCTAAACAAATGCTAATTTTAGCCTATGCTTTATTATTTACACTGCCTGGCATACCTTGTGTATACTACGGTGATGAGATAGGAATGCAAGGCTATAAAGATCCATTTAATAGAATGTTTTTTGCTTGGGATAATATGGACCAAGATATATTAAACTCCATTAAAACTCTATCTAAAATAAGAGCAGAAAACAGAATTTTCGAAAAAGGATTAATTCATTTTATTTATAGTCAAAATGGATGCACTGCCTTTGTGAGATACGATGATGATAATGAAACATTAATTATCGTAAACACTTCATCTGATACACAAACTATAAATTATAATAATATTTTATACGAGATTAACCCTAAAGATTATTTAATTGAAAAACTTTAAACATAAATTAATTATAAATAAATATCCCTTAAGTTAAAATTCTAACTTAAGGGATATTTTATATTATTTTTAATAATATAAAACTAAATTTTCTTTTTGGGCAAGAAGTAATGCCCAAAGATTGCTTTGCAATCACAAAAAATTAATATTATGTAAGGATATTTTATATAATAAACATAATTAACGATGTTTTATGTAATCGCTTTAGCGATTTGACTGCAATACATCACGCAGTTTACTCAATAAAGTAAACACAGAAAACTACAATACTGTAAAGATTATTTATATTATTTTATATATTTGAGTTTAAATCCTTTTCTTTTTTTCTAAAAGCAGTTAGATTTATAATAAATTCAACTATTAATATAACTGCAAACACGATACTAAACATATCAAAAATCTGCATTGGAGTAAAGAAATTCTGCGTTAATAATAGAAGTGCTACACTAATAAAAGTTAAAATACTTAAAGCTAATCTTGCTTTATTTTTCTTTTCATGCTCTTCTTCAATATCTTCATAAATTTCATCATCGTCATATTCTTTTCTCTTTTTTAGAATATGATACATAGTTAATAATATCATTATAACCGTTGTAACAAGATTAAATATACTCCATCCTGGAACTCTTTCAAATCCACCTGAAGATAATGGTACACCATTTTCCATAATAATAGTTGTTTCATACGTATCCCCACCCACTTCAAGCGTTATTGTATGTTCACCATCTTCTAATGTACTTAAAAATTCTTCTGAAAATTCAATATTTCCATCTTCAGTAATTTGATAGTCGTTTTCTTCTAAGTCTTCACCGCCCACTTGAACATTTGTAGGACCTTCATCAGTTTCTATCTCTGGAAGCGTAACTGCTGGCTGAGTTGTTGGCTCTGGCGACTCTGTTGGCGCTACTGTTGGAGTTGGTGTTGGCTCTACTGTTGGCTCTGGCGACTCAGTTGGGGCAATAGTTGGTGATGGGCTAGGAGTTACAACTGTTTCTATTTGTATTGCATTAATAGTTAAACTACCATTTCTCACGGTGATTAAATAATTGCTATTATCAGTGTATGTAGCTGATAAAGTATATGTACCCGTACTCTCTCCACTTCGGCGAGTTACTTTCGCATTAATACTATCACTACCTTTTAATCCTGAATATGTTGGTGTAAATGTTGGATCGCTTTCGCCTTCATTTTTAGCGTAACTACCAATACTAATAACTAATGTTATAGGTGTTATTTTTGCAGTGTAAGTTGCTGTTGCATCTTTGTAGCCTGCAGCTGTAGCTTTAACAGTTATCGTATAACTTCCAGCATCTTTAATTTCTGGCATAGTAGTAGTATACTCTCCATTATCAATGCTATATTCAAAACTTGCGTTTGGAGCATTAGTCGTTGGTAAAGATACTAAAGCATCATTGAATACACCATTATAACTTGATTTATAAGCTTCTGCACTAATATTTAAAGTTAACATATCAACAACTGATAAAACGCCTTTTTGATATATAATATTGTAATTTTTGATTTCAGTCATATTATTATTTTTTGCTGTTATATCAAAATTTTCTTCTGCAACATTTGAGAAACCATTAACTTCAAATAAATCATCGCCTAATAAATTTTTAACTGTTTCCTCTTCGCCTGAAACTGGGACAAACCCTTGAGGTGTATTGCTATCGCCGAATGAATAAGTAAAGCTTGTAGGTAAACCATCTCCTATTCTTATTTCCTTATCATCAGCCTTAACGATAATCTCTTTTGGATTAATAACTATTGTTACAGTTTCTTCAAAAGATCCATAACCATCTTTTTCACCTTTTATTGTTACATCATATGAACCTGCATCTTTAAATTCTGGCATAGTTGCCGAAAAATCTCCGCCTTCAACACTATAACTGATTTCTGTTCCTTGAACATTTGAAGTAGGGGTTTCTGTTAGTGCATTATGATATTTTCCATCATATTCTCCAGTATATTCATTATACGTGATATCAATATCATCTATCTTTTCTACGCTAAGTGTATTTGTTCTATAAGTTATACTATAGTTTTGAGTTGAAGTTATAGCCGCGTCAGCTGCTTCTATTAAAAATTCTTTAACTTTTGCACTGCTAAAATTATCAACTTTAAATAATCCGCCTGGTATATTAATAACTGCTTCAACTAAATCCTTATCACTATCAAATGGAACACCACCTTCAGGCGTTAATCCGTCACCAAAAGTGTATGTGTAAGTTGGCTCACTATCACCTGCTTTTATAGTTTGTTTATTAGGTGTTATTATTAAAGGATATTCAGAAATAGTCGCTATTGCTGTTGCTGTAAAAGTTTTATAATCTGGGTGAGACGCTCTAACTGTTATAGTATAACTTCCAGAATTTTTAATCTCTGGCATTTTTGTTGAAAAATTTACGCCATCTATACTATATTCAATTAACACATTTGAAACTGCGTTTGCTCCATCATTAAAAGTTGGAACTGCAGTTAATGCGTTCACTTCTGTCGCATTATACACTCCATTATATGGTGATAATTCCGCATTTAAAGTTAATTCACCAGCTGGTTCCCAAATAGCATACACATTTAAATCACCAGTTATAGTAATAGATTTACCTGGGTTATAATAAATTGTTCCTGATCCTGAGCGTTCAACATGCCAATGTTTAAATTTAAAATCTTCTGGATCCTCAAACTTAACATCTGCTAAACTTAAAGCATTTAAAATTTCTTTGAAATCTCCGCTTTGTGAATATCTTAATTCGTCAGCCGTTGTGTAGCTTAAAGGATAATTACTATGATATATAATATTATATTTCTTGTCCTTAAAAACAGCATATAAAGTCACATCATTTTCTGGTAAAGTATCACCTACGTTGTATTTTGCTGCAGTATCATTTGAAGGATCAGTTGACCAATACGAGAATTCTTTTCCTTCAGGAGTTGCAAACATATAATAACTTGCTTTTCCACCGATAGTAAAAACTTGAATTTCTGTATTATTATCGCCTTCAACATTTTTATCATAAGTGACTGTATATAATTCAGACTCTGTCTTAACTTTAAAATTCACTTCTTTAACTTTACTATCCTCTGACAAAGAAACAATTTCGCTACTAGAGTCTTGATTTAACACAAATCCAGTTGGCATATATTCGCTTGCATTAATTGTATATGGATTTTCTGGATCCACTGGCAGTGCTATGCTACCTTCATGTGTATGATTCTCGCTTTTAACAACAGCTGCCATATTAGCACTCGCAACAACTGAGCCCGCACTATTTAAATACTCACCTTCATCATTTGTTAATAGATAATTTACTGAAATATTCCCTGTTGTTAATTTATAAACATTATATCTTACTGTATGATCTTTATTATCAGCCGTTATCGAAATATTCGCTGTTTCTTGCCCTGCTACAAGTAAATAACCTGCTGGCATATTTTGTGGCGAAACAGAATATGTGCCTAAAGGAAGTTTTGTTGTTTCTTCTAGTGTTACTGAGCTAGTAGTTTCGTACAAGTATTCGTAAACAAGAGATTCTCCCCAATCAATCTTATTTCCATTAACATCTAACTTGTTTCCTTCAGAATCTGTATATATGTATTTAAC
>CAYJGG010000023.1:0-25063 GCA_964369915.1 uncultured Oscillospiraceae bacterium
TAGCTTATAAAGACCATGTTAGTGAAATAGTTAATATTTCAGATAGTGAGCGTGATTTATTTTTTAAAGATGTAAACACTGTTGCAAAAGCATTACATAAAGCATTTTCGCCACAAAAAATCAATTACGGCGCTTATGGCGATACTGGTTGCCATTTACATTTTCATTTAGTGCCAAAATACACAGACGGATTTGAATGGGCAACAACTTTTGAAATGAATCCAGCAAAAACATATTTAAGCGAAGAAGAATATACGCAAATTATAAAAGAAATTAAAGCAGCGCTTTAATTATTAAAAAAATGATGGATTTTATCCATCATTTTTTATTTTTAAAAAGAATTAACTCATTGTTTAAAAATATAAAATATGGTATAATATAAGGTGAGATAAAAATAATATGCAAAAAGGAAGGCTGAATTTAAGTGGATATAATAATTATAGGAGCTGGAGCATCTGGTCTGTTTTGTGCTGGTTTTTTAGCTGAAAACGGACACAATGTTAAAATAATAGAGCATGAAGATAAAACAGCGAAAAAACTACTGATAACAGGTAAAGGTAGATGCAACTTAACAAATGATAGCGATGAAGAAACAATTTTAAGAAATGTTAGAAGTAACTCAAAATTTTTATACTCTGCTATATATCAATATCCACCATATATGGTTATGGAGAAATTTAAAGAGCTTGGTGTTCCTTTAAAAACTGAAAGAGGAAGAAGGGTTTTTCCGGTTTCGGATAAAGCTTTAGATATAAAAATTGCCCTTGAAAAACATTCAAATAAAGCAAAAATTATTTATGATGAAGTTAAAGAGTTAATCATTAAAGATGAGAAAGTTATCGGAGTTAAAATTAAAAACGATAAAAAATTATATGCGGATAAAGTTATAGTTGCAACAGGTGGTATGTCTTATAAAAACACAGGTAGCACTGGCGATGGATATAAATTTGCAAAACAAGCAGGACATACTATAATTAAGCCAACTGCAAGTTTAGTTCCTTTAGTTGAAGATGGAAACACCTGCCAAAAAATGATGGGGTTATCTTTAAAAAATGTTAATCTGTCAATAGTTTATAAAAACAAAAAAGTGTTTTCAGAGCAAGGTGAAATGATGTTTTCTCATTTTGGACTAACGGGGCCTTTAGTTTTAAGTGCATCTTGCCATATTAAAGATGATAAAATAAAAGAACATAAAGCAGTTATAGATTTAAAACCAGCTCTAAGCGAAGAAGTTTTATATAAAAGAGTGAGCGAAGATTTTGAAATATTCGCTTCTAAAAAAGCAATTTCATCATTAGATAAACTACTTCCCAAATCAATGATACCAGTTGTTTTAGATTTTTGGGGAATTGATAAGGAAAAAACTATTAATCAAATAACAAAAGAGGAAAGATTAAATTTAGTTAAATTATTAAAGAATTTCACTATAAATTTAAAATCAAAATACAAACTTGATATAGCAGTTATAACAGCAGGTGGCGTTTCAACAAAAGAGATTAATCCTAGTAATATGCAATCTAAAATAAAAGAAAATCTTTATTTTATAGGTGAGGTTATCGATGTTGATGCCTATACAGGCGGGTATAATTTGCAAATAGCATTTTCAACAGCTTATCTTGCGGCAAATTCAATAAACAATAATTATTAAAAATGGAAGGGTTTACAACATGAAATATCAAGTGGCTATAGATGGGCCAAGTGGCGCCGGCAAAAGTAGTATTGCTAAATTATTAGCTCAAAAGCTAGGGATAATCTATCTTGATACAGGAGCTTTATATCGCTCTATCGCTTTATATATGCTAGAAAATAATATAAATGTTGAAGATGAAAAACTAGTTTGTGAAAACTTAGATAATATCAATATAGATATTGAGTATATAAACGGTGCGCAAAAGGTTTTATTAAATAAAAAAGATGTTTCAGAATTAATAAGAGAAAATAGAGTTTCCCTTGCAACTAGTAAGGTTTCGGCTTATAAAAAAGTTAGAGAATTTTTACTGGAAACTCAAAGAGAAATAGCAAATGAAAACAGCGTTTTAATGGATGGAAGAGATATTGGAACAGTTGTACTGCCTTGTGCCACTGTTAAAATCTTTATGGTAGCGAGCCCTGAAATAAGGGCAAAGCGAAGAATGTTAGAACTTTCAAACAAAGGAGAAAAAGTTGAGTTTTGTGATATATTAGAAGATATTAATAAAAGAGATTACAATGATATAAATAGAAAAGAAGCGCCTTTAAAAAAAGCTAGCGATGCCATTGAAGTGGTAACTGATGATTGCACAATAGATGAAGTTTTAGAAAAAATAATAGATATAATAAAAGAAAAAGCGGGGATTTAAAAAATGATTTATATATTTATGTTAAGTTTAGTTTTAGTGGTGTTTAGAATTATTTATAATTTTAAACATAAAAATGCACATTATATAAGACAATATAAAACAAATGGAAGACCATACATACTATGCTCAAACCATTTAACAATAATTGATCCTATATTTATGGTTATGCCTTATGGATATGGTAAAAAATTTGCAGTTATGGGCAAAGCAGAATTATTTAAAAATCCAATACTTGCTTGGTTTTTCTCTTCTTTAGGAGTTTTTCCAGTTGAAAGAGGGACAGGCGATAAAACAGCTATTAATAAAGCTATAAATGATATTAAATCAGGAAGAGGCATGCTTATTTTCCCAGAAGGAACGAGGGGTAAAAGTAATGAAATGCTAAAATTAAAATCTGGGATTTTTATGATAGCAGGAGAAACTGGTGCAGATATAATTCCTTGCAGAGTTATATACCCAAATAAAGATAATAAAATACACTTTTTTCAAAAGGTTAGGGTGTGTTATGGAGAGCCACTTTTAGCCGAAGATTTACAGCTAACAACTGGCTCAAGAGAGACAATAAGGCAATCAAAGGCAAAATTGGAAGAAAGTTTTGCACAAATATTAAAAGATTATCAAGAAAACCCATTTTAAGGCTTGAAATTAGTTAGAAATAGTAGTAGAATTAGTTAATACTGATTTTTAGTATTAAAAGCAATGTTATTTTATAAAAAAACTTAAAGCTGAAAAATAGATATTCAAACTGTGAGATTTACGCCCTTTATTATGAAGAATTAACAAAGGGTGGCATTTACTAAAGCTAAGTGGAAAACACAGTATGCGATAAGAGAGGGATGATTTATTAATGAAAGTTACGCTTGCTAAAAGTGCTGGATTTTGCTTTGGTGTAAAAAGAGCGGTTGATATGACTTATGATTTAATAAATCAAGATAAAAATGTTGCAACTATCGGCCCTTTAATTCACAACACTCAAGCTGTTGAAGATATGCAAAACAAGGGTGTTTTAATTTTAGAAAATTTAGAAATTCCACAAGATTATAATGCAGTTATAAGAAGTCATGGAATAGAGAAAAATAGCTATGAAATTTTAAAGAAATATGGCGATCTTATCCATGATGCTACCTGCCCATATGTTAAAAAAATTCATAAATTAGTGCTTGATGTTAAAAAGGAAGACAGGGTGCTAATTATAGCCGGTGATGAAAAACATCCCGAAGTTATTGCCATAGCAAGCTACACCGATGGTGAAAAACATATTTTTAATGAGCCTGAAGAGTTAGAAAACTGGCTTTCTTATGGTCAAAATAACGAAAAACCATTAACTTTAGTGGCACAAACTACTTATATAATCAAAAAATGGGAGAAAAACATAAATATTGTAAAAAAAGTATGTACAGATGCGAAAATATTTGATACAATATGTAGAGCGACGCATGAACGCCAAACAGAGGCACAAATGCTAGCTAAAGAAAATGATATAATGATTGTTATCGGAGGAAAACATTCTTCGAACACTCAAAAGCTTGTTGAGGTTTGCAAAACACAAACAAAAACACTCAGCATTGAAACAGTTAAAGAACTCAGCGATGAGTTGTTTATAAATATACAAAATGTGGGCGTCACAGCAGGTGCAAGTACACCGACGTTCATAATTCAGGAGGTACTTAATAAGATGAGCGAAATCATTCGTGAAGACGGTATGAGCTTTGAAGAAATGCTTAATGAGTCTTATGCAAATCAGCCGAAGGTTTACAGAGGCGCAAAAATCAAAGGAGTTGTAACCAGTATTTCAACTAACGAAGTAACAGTTGATATAGGCACAAAACACACTGGGTTTGTGAAGCTTAGTGAACTAAGCGACGATCCAAGTGCTAAAGTGGAAGACTTGGTTAAGAAAGGTGACGAGCTTGATCTTATTGTGATAAAACCTAACGATCAAGAAGGTACAGTTGAACTGTCTAAAAAGCGTTATGACGCTATTG
Source organism: uncultured Oscillospiraceae bacterium (assembly GCA_964369915.1). Taxonomy (GTDB): domain Bacteria; phylum Bacillota; class Clostridia; order Oscillospirales; family Ruminococcaceae; genus RGIG3102. The sequence goes on from CAYJGG010000023.1 coordinate 4,325, forward strand.
CAGGTCAAGATACAGTAATGAAAGCTGCTGAAACCGGAGAAATCTTAGTTGCAACAATTACAGAGGTTGTTAAAGGTGGTCTTGTGGCATTTGTTAGTGGTGCAAGAGTATTTATCCCAGCTTCACTTGCTGCAGATAAAAACGATAACCTTGAAACTCTAGTTAAAACAAAGCAAGAAATCAAAATTATCGAAGCTACAAGAGATGGCCAAAGAAGAAAAATCATTGGTTCAATTCGTGCAGTTAAAGATGCTTTAAACAGCGAAGTTAAAGAAAAATTATGGGCAGAAATCGAAGAAGGCAAAGTTTACCAAGGTACAGTTAAGAGTGTTACTCGCTACGGTGCATTCGTAGACATTGGCGGAGTAGATGGACTAGTTCATCTTTCAGAATTAACTTGGGAAAAAGTTAAGCATCCATCAGAAGTTGTTAAAGCTGGCGATGTTATCGAAGTATTTGTTAAATCATTTGATAAAGAAACAGATAAAATCAGCTTAGGACACAAAAAAGAATCAGATAACCCATGGGCAAAATTAGAAACAGAATTACCACTAGGTTCAATTTTTGAAGCGAAAATCGTTTCATTAACTAAATTTGGTGCATTCGTTAAAGTTTTACCAGGTGTTGACGGTTTAGTTCATATTTCTGAAATTTCATACGATAGAGTTGAAGATCCAAACACTATCTTAAAAATCGGAGATGTTGTAACAGTTAAATTAATCGGTGTTGACTTAGAAGCAAAAAGAGTTTCACTTTCAATTAAGCAAACTCAAGAAGCTCCAGTTAAAGAAGAAGCTAGCGAAGAAGTTAGCGAAGAAACAGCTGAATAATAAAATAATAAAGAACAGAGTGAAAGCTCTGTTCTTTTTTATTTGAAAAATATGGATAAATATAAAGATTAACATATGAAAATCAATATAAATCTTTATTTTTTTTATAGAATATGATATAATAATTATTAACTATAAGTATTTTTAGGGGTAGATTATGTATAAAGAAAAAAGAGTGGTTGCAGTTGTTTTAGCAGCTGGAAAAGGCACTAGGATTGGCTTTGATAAAATGCTATATAAAATAGATGATATTTCTGTTGTTAAAAAATCAGTTTTAGCATTTAATGAGAATAAATATATTGATGAAATAATTGTTACGGCTAGTGAAAATATAAATGAAATATCAAAAGATTTACAGGATATAAAAAAACTTATAAAAATAATTAAAGGCGGAAAAACTAGGGCGGATTCTGTTAAAAATGCTTTAGAATTAGTTTCTAAAAATTCGCTAGTAGCTATTCATGATGGGGCAAGGCCTTTTGTAAGCGGTGAAATTATAAATAATGTTATAGAAGATGCGTTTATCTATAATGCTGCTATCCCTTGCGTTAAAGTTAAAGACACAATTAAATTTTCAAAAACCACATTTTGCGAAGATACGCCGAATAGAGATAATTTATATATAACTCAAACACCGCAAGTGTTTTGCACAAATTTATATAAAAAATTATTAAGCGAAAATAAAGATGTAAATTTTACAGACGATGCACAGCTTTTTGAAAATGCAAATATAAAAGTGAAGATATCAAAAGGCAGTTATGAAAATTATAAAATAACAACAATTGATGATATAAGAAAAGAGAAAGCTATGAGAATTGGTCATGGATATGATGTTCATAAATTAGTTGAAAATAGAGATTTAATTATTGGTGGAATTAATATTCCTTATGAAAAAGGACTACTTGGGCATTCAGATGCAGATGTTTTAACTCATGTTATTATGGATAGTATGCTAGGAGCATTAGCGCTAGGCGATATAGGAAAGCATTTTCCGGACACAGACGAAAAATTTAAAGGTGCAAATAGTATTGAATTACTAAAACATGTTGTGGAAATAATCGATGAACAAGGATATAAATTAGAAAATTTAGATGCAACGATAGTTGCGCAAAATCCAAAACTATCGCCATTTATTTTAAAAATGCGTGAAAACTTAGCAAAAGCGATGAATAGCGATATTAATAGAATATCAGTTAAAGCTACAACAGAAGAAAAACTAGGATTTACAGGCTCTGGCGAAGGAATTTCAGCACACTGTGTATGCCTATTAAAACAAAAATAAAGGGAAGGAATGGATAACACAATGAATTTAGATAGCATTATAGTTTCCTTTTTTAGCATAGTAAACACAATACAAATAACAGATATTATTGATATTTTAATAATGACTTTTATAATTTATAATGTGATTTTATTATTAAGAAACACGCGCACTTTGCAAGTTTTAAATGCGATATTGTTAGTTTTTGTTGTTTATGTTGTAGCCACTCAAGTGGGTTTAAAAAGTGTAAGCTTTATGATAACTAGCCTATCTCAAGTTTCGCTTTTAGTTATAGTGATTGTGTTTCAGGGCGAAATTAAAAGACTTATTGAAAGATTTGGCAGGACAAATGTTTTATCTTTAGCAGGTTTAAAAAGGAAAACAGCACAAGAAATTGAAATTGAAGATATGAAAAAAGCAGTTGCCTCTATCTGTGATGCGGCTCAAAAACTAAGCGATAACCGCGTTGGCGGGCTTATAGTTATGGAGAAATTTTCAAATATAGATGAAGTTATAAAAACTGGTACAGTAATAAATGCCGATATCTCATCAGAAATTATAAACACTATTTTTTATAATGGAACGCCATTACATGATGGTGCCTTAATAATAAGTGATAAAAGAATAAACACTGCAGGCTGTGTGCTTCCTTTATCAGATAATTTAGAAATAAGTAAAGACATGGGAACAAGGCACAGAGCAGCCCTTGGTCTTTCAGAAAATTCAGATGCTGTTATTATAGTTATTTCAGAGGAAACTGGATATATATCTATTGCAAAAAATGGCGAATTAAAAAGAAGGCTTGATAAAAAATCTTTATATAGTATGCTTTCAAGAGATTTTGTGCAGCCTTTAGAAGATAGCTTTTCAAAACAGCAAAAAATAGAAACAAGGAGTAAATTGAATGCTGAAAAATAAACTACTTGAAAATAATAAAATTGTGCTTTTAATTTCCTTTTTTATCGCAGTGTTTATATGGGGATACACGATAGTTTATCAAAGTAATACAGATACTATTGTTATTCGAGATGTGCCTGTTTCAATAGAATATGTGCAAAGCCAATATCAAAATCTAGGGCTTGATGTTATTTCAAGTAGCATTGAAGATGTTAACGTAACTGTTTCAGGACTTCGTAGTGATATAGGTGATATGAGTGCAGAAGATATAGTTGTATACCCTGTGTTAACTAATGTTACAGGACCTGGGGAATATAAATTATCTTTAACTGCAACTAGTCTTTCAACTTTTAGAGATGTAACTATCGATTCACTTAGTAGCGAAAATATAACGGTGTATTTTGATAAAGTTATAACTAGGGAATTTCCTATTTTTATTGACGCTACAGAGATTGTTATTTCAGAAGAATTTTTCTCAGGAGTTATTTATTCAAATATTGAAGAAATTGCTATTGTAGGCCCTGAAAATGAAGTTAATAAAATAAAAGAAGTTAAAGCCATTGTAAAAAGCCAAGAAACTCTAAATCAAACAACAACCATTATGGCAGAAATTGTTTTATATGATGAATATGGAATGGAAGTTGAAAGTGAAGATTTAAGTTTAGGTAATGAGGAAGTAGAAGTTGTTATTCCTGTTTTAAAAAGAACAGAACTACCAGTGAGACTAGCTTACACAAATGTTCAACAAGGATTTAATATTGATATATTTGATGTAAAGCTAAATCCAATATCTGTTATAGTAGGAGTACCAAGTAATCAAACGGTTATTGATGAATATGTGGCAGGCTATGTTGATTTAAAAAATATTCAATTTGATACAGAATATGAATTTATCGTGCAGTATCTTGAAGGGTATATGCCTTTAGATGATGTATTTAATATAACAGCCACTATTTCTTCTGATAATATATCAGAAAAATTAGTTACAGTAACTGATATTAGAGTTATAAATAATCAAGGAAGTGAAATTGAAATAATTTCAAGTGAAATAGCAAATGTTTTATTAATGGGCACAACTAGTGCAATTGAAGAAATAGAAGGCGAAGAAGTTATTGCTCAAATTGATGTTTCAAAATTATCATTAACTCAAGGAACACAAACAGCAACTGTGGAATTTATTATTCCAACAACTGAAGAAGTTTTTGTAAAAAGCACTCACACAGTTACTATTAAAAATTAAAATATAGCCTTATTTGAATTTAAGGCTATAAAAGGAAAAAATTAAATGATTATAATCAATAATATAAAACTAGATATAACAGATGATAAAAATGAAGCTATAAAAAAAGCGATTAAAATGCTAGGATTACCATTAAATCAAATTAAAACAGCTTCAATAAGAAAAGTTTCAACTGATGCAAGAAAGAAAACAGAGATTAAATTTGTTTATTCGGTTGTAGTTGAAGTTATTGATGAAAAAATAGAAGCTAATTTTACAAATAAAAGCGGAGATATCCAAGTTAAAAAGAAAACCCAAATACAATTTTTAATAGGAAAAGAAGAGTTAGAAAATCCTCCTATAATTGCAGGGTTTGGACCAGCTGGGCTTTTTGCAGCATTAGTTTTAGCAAGGCAAGGATTTAATCCTATTGTTTTAGAGCAAGGCGATGATATCGACACAAGAAAACAAAAAGTGCAAAACTTTATTAAAACTAAAACTCTTGATGTTAATAGTAATATTCAGTTTGGCGAAGGTGGAGCTGGAACTTTTTCAGATGGAAAACTAACAACACGTATTGGTGATGAAAGATGCGAATTTATTTTAAAAACATTTGCAGATTTTGGAGCGCCAGAAGAAGTGTTATACAAAGCAAAACCTCATATAGGAACAGATTTATTAACTGGTATTATTAAAAATATTAGAAATGAAATTATAAAACATGGTGGCAAAGTTTTATTTAATACAAAGCTGTTAGATATAAAAATAGTAAATGATGAATTAAAAAGCGTTATAACAAATAAAGGCGAAATGAAAACGGAAAATCTAATTTTAGCAACAGGACATTCAGCAAGAGATATGTTTTTTATGCTAAAAGATAAAGAGATAAAAATGAGCGTAAAGCCTTTTTCAGTTGGCGTTAGGATAGAGCATTTGCAAAGTGAAATAGATAAATCTTTATACCACACTCTAGCAGGGCATGAAAATTTAGAAGTTGGCGAATATCAATTAGCAAACACTAAAGGCGATAGAGGTGTTTACACATTTTGTATGTGTCCTGGTGGAAATGTTGTTGCAGCGGCAAGCGAAGAAGAAACAGTTGTTGTAAATGGGATGAGTATGCATAAAAGAAATGGCAAAAACGCAAACTCAGCTGTTGTTGTTTCTGTTAATGAAAAAGATTTTGATAATGATTTTACAAAGGCAATAGCTTTTCAACGAGAGCTTGAAAAAGCAGCATTTATAGCTGGCGGGAAAAACTACTGTGCACCAGCTCAAACTGTTGATAATTTTTTAAATTCTAAAAAAGGATTAAATATAAACACGGTAAACCCAACATATCCAATAGGGGTAAAAGATGCAGATTTTAATAAAATTCTACCAGAATTTGCTTTAAAAAATATAAAAGAAAGTCTGTTAGTTTTTGATAGAAAATTAAAAGGCTTTGCAAAAGGGGATAGCGTTTTAACAGGTGTTGAAACTAGAACATCATCTCCAGTTAGAATTCATAGAAATGATGAATTTCAAAGCAATGTAAAAGGAATCTACCCTTGTGGTGAAGGAGCTGGATTTGCAGGAGGAATAATGTCATCAGCTGTTGACGGAGTGAGATTAGCTCAATTTATTTCTTCAAAATACAAACCAAAATATTAAAGAAAAAACAGGATTATTAAATGATTTATAGAAAATGGTCGGTTAAAGATATTGATAATAACGACGTGCAAAATTTAAAAAACGATTTACAAATTAATACACTACTTGCAAAAATTCTAGCTTCAAGAAACATAAAAACAAAAAAAGAAGCCGATGAAAAATATTTTAAAAACTATGAATTATCTGATCCGTTTTTAATTAAGGATATGGATAAGGCTGTTTTAAGAATTCATAAGGCGATAGAAGATGAAGAAAAAATAGTTGTTTATGGTGATTATGATGTTGACGGCGTTTGTTCAACTGCTGTTTTATTTTCTTATCTTGAAGGGCAGGGAGCTAATGTTTATTTTAAAATTCCAAACCGTGAAAAAGAAGGGTATGGAATGAATAAAGCTGTTTTAAAAGGCTTAAAAGATAAAGGAGTTAGCCTTGTTATAACTGTTGATAATGGAATTAGCGCAATAGAAGAAGTTGATTATGCAAATGAAATTGGGCTTGAAATAATTATAACAGACCACCATTTGCCAAAAGAAAAACTTCCAAATGCATATGCAATAGTGGACCCATTAAGAAAAGACGATGAAAGCCCAGTGAAAAATTTAGCTGGAGTTGGCGTTGCTTTTAAATTAGTTTGCGCTTTAGAATATGCACAACCAGAAGATATGCTTGAATTTTTTGCCGATTTAGTTTGCGTTGGAACTGTTGCAGATTTAATGAAATTAGAAGGCGAAAATAGAGTTATAGTAAAAGCAGGGCTTGAAATGCTTAATCAAAACCCAAGACAAGGCTTTACAAGTTTATTAAAAGCATATGGCTATAATATAAATCAAATCACAAGTGAAACAATAGCTTTCACAATAGCGCCAAGAATAAACGCATCAGGAAGAATGAGCGATGCAACTTTAGCTTTAGAGCTTTTATTAGAAGATGATGAAGAAGCAGCTAATGAAATTGCCTTAGAAATTGAATCAGAAAATTTAAAAAGGCAGGAAGCACAAAATAAAATAGCAGATCAAATTATTGGAGAAATTTCTTTAGATAAATCAAGGATAGACCAAAGAGTTTTAGTTGTTTATGATGAAGATTATCATCCGGGTGTTATTGGGATAGTGGCTTCAAAGTTAGTTGAAAAATATGGAAAACCAGCAATTGTTTTAGCGGCGAATGGAGATGAATTTAAAGGAAGTGGAAGAAGTATTCCTTCATTTAGTTTACATAAAGCATTAAGTGAGTGTAAAGATTATTTATTAACATTTGGCGGACACGAACTTGCAGCCGGAGTAAGCATATTAAAAGAAAATCTCGAACCTTTTAAAGCGGCAATAAATAATTATGCAAACACCAATCAAACACTTGCAACAACTCAGGAGTTATTAATAGATTGTGTTTTAGAAATAAATGAAATAAATGTAAATTCAGTTAGAGAATTAGATTATTTAGCTCCTTTTGGAGCCGGAAACGAATCTCCAATTTTTGCTTCAAAAAAAGTTAGTGTTGTTTCAGTTATGCCAACAAAAGATGGAAAACATACAATGATTAAATTCAAAAAAGATGCTGGAGTTTTGCAAGGTATATATTTTAATAAAACAGTGGCAGATATTCCTTATAACACAGGAGATGAAGTGGATATATCTTTTGCACTTTCAGTTTACGCTGGAATGAATGGGGATATGGTTTCTGTTAGAATTAAAGATATACAACCTAGCTTAATGAGAGATGAAATAGTTGATAATTATGATATATACAAGGTGTTTAAAAATAAAATAAACCTTTTAGATTCCCAGAAAATAGCACTACTTCCTACAAGAGAAGAAGCTATAAAAGTTTATAGATATATCCAAACAAACAAGGTTAAAAATGATGATTTAAGACCGTTGTTTGTAGAATTTATAGATATCGAAAGTGGGAAAATACAAGTTATATTAGATGTATTACTAGATTTTAATTTGATTGAAGTTAGTATGAGTTTAAATGAGAATTATTTTAAAATAATTCCAACAAAAGAGAAAGTTGATTTAATGCAAAATGAGATACTGATAAGTTTAGCTAATTAAAAGCGAAAACTTATAAAAGGGGGAACGTTTATGTTATATAAAGAACTTATAGATTTACTAAATGAATCAGGTAAAGCCTATGATTTAGAGCTAATAGAAAAAGCATATAACCTAGCGAAAAACATGCATGAAGGACAATTTAGAAAAACAGGTGAAGCCTATATAGCACACCCTATTGCCGTAGCTGGTATATTGGGTGAACTTGGAATGGACTCTGTTTCTATTGTTGCAGGGCTTTTGCACGACATCGTTGAAGATACTGAAATAACCTTAGAAGAAATTGAAAAAGATTTTGGAAAGGAAACAGCATTATTAGTTGATGGAGTTACAAAACTTGGTCAAATTTCTTTTTCTAGCATGGAGCAACAGCAAGCAGAAAATTTAAGAAAAATGCTACTTGCTATGAGTAAAGATATTAGAGTAATGATTATAAAACTATGCGACAGACTTCACAATATGCGAACAGCACAAGGCTGGAAACCTCAAAAGCAAAGAGATAAAGCTCGTGAAGTTATGGAAATATACTCACCGATTGCACAAAGGCTTGGTATGAGTAATATTAAAGACGAACTTCAAGATATATCCCTTAGAATATTAGATCCAATTGGATATAACGAAGTGCAAGAAGAAATTAGAAGCTCAAAAGATCCAGAAGAGTTTATTGCAAAAGTAGTTACAAATGTTAAAAATCGTCTTGATGAATATGAATTAAAAGATGCCACTGTACTAGGAAGAGTAAAAAGCACGTATGGTGTTTATAGAAAAGTTTTTGTTCAAAATAGAGATATAGGTGAAATATACGATATTTATGCTGTTAGGATTATTTTAAATAATGTAACAGAATGTTATAATGCACTAATGCTTATGCACGATATGTTCCGTCCTATACCATCAAGATTTAAAGATTATATTTCTTCTCCAAAACTAAATATGTATCAATCACTGCACACTAGCGTTATTGGAAGAGATGGCATTCCTTTTGAAATTCAAATTAGAACATGGGATATGCATTACATCGCAGAATACGGTATCGCAGCGCACTGGAAATATAAGCAAGGCATAAAAGGGCAAGATCAAATGGAAGAAAAGGTGGCTTGGGTTCGCCAATTATTAGAATCGCAACAAGATAGCGATGATGATATGGAAATCCTAGACACTATTAAAAGCGATTTAGCCCCAGAAGACGTTTATGTGTTTACGCCAAAAGGAGATGTTATATCTCTTCCTAGTGGCGCAACAGTTATAGATTTTGCATATGCAATCCACTCGGCTGTTGGGAATAAAATGGCTGGAGCAAAAGTTAATGGCAAGATAGTTTCGATAGATTATGTTGTAACAACAGGTGAAATTATCGAAGTTATAACAGGGCCAAAAGATAAAGGACCATCAAGAGATTGGCTAAATATAGTTACAACTTCAGAGGCGAAAAGTAAAATCCGCTCTTGGTTTAAAAAAGAGAGAAAAGAAGAAAATATTATCGAAGGTAAAACTGCTTTTGATAAAGAGCTTCGTAGAAATTTAATTAGCTTAACAGACCAGCAGTATCCAGAATTTGTTTTAGATGTAGCTAAAAGACAAAAGTTTCATACAGCAGAAGAATTATATGGGGCTATTGGCTATGGTGGTGTGCAATTATCAAATGTTATATTAAAAGCCAAAGAAGAATATAAAAAATTAAAAGCTGCTCAAGAACCGATAACGCTAAAACCGATAGTGCAAAAAAAACCAAAGGCTGTAAATGGCGTTATAGTGGAAGGAATAGACAACTGCTTAATTAAATTCTCTAAATGCTGTAATCCACTTCCTGGCGATGGAATAGTTGGATTTATAACAAGGGGATTTGGCGTTTCTGTTCATAAAAAAACCTGTGTGAATGCTCAAAATCGCTTAGTAGATGAAGAAAACATAAATCGTTGGGTTAATGCTTACTGGGCAGAAGATATTAAAGAAGACTTTAAAGCCACTTTAGATATCCTAACTTTGGATAACGGAAACAGCCTAGCACAAATTTATTCAGCACTTCAAGATATGCGTGTGCATTTATATTCTTTTAATGCAAAAGAAACATCGGATAAAAGAGTTAGTATGAATGTAGTAGTGAGCGTTAATAGTACAGAGCATTTAAATAATATTGTTGCAAAATTAAAGAAAAATAAAATCGTTATATCAGTTATTAGAAGCTAATTTTTAAAACATAGTTTTAAAAATCTTGAGCTTTGAGCATTTCACTATAAAGCATCAGTGAAATTTATTACTCTAAACGAGTAATGAAAATAGCAAATCTCAAAATGCAAATTGATAAAATGATGATGAAAATTTCAAAATTTAAGAAAGGTAAAACTAATTAAAATGAGAGCAGTTATACAAAGAGTTAGCGATGCTAGTATAGTTATTAATGCAAGTGATAAAAAAACTATGGGCAAAGGCTTAGTTGTTTTGTTTGGAGTATCAAATGAAGACACAAAAGACGACACGCTAAAACTAGCTAAAAAAATAGCAGAACTTAGAATTTTTGAAGACGAAAATGAAAAAATGAATTTAAGTGCTATTGAATTAAATTTAGAAATTATGGTAGTGTCACAGTTTACTCTTTATGCCGACACTAAAAAAGGAAGGCGCCCATCTTTTATAAAAGCAGGACATCCAGATATGGCAACAGGCATATATGAAAAGTTTTTAGCCGAAGTTAAAGAGCAAGGTTTTAAAAATGTTGTTAGTGGTGAGTTTGGTGCGGATATGAAAATTAATTTAACAAATGATGGGCCTGTTACAATAATTATAGATACAGACGAATGGAAAAATTAAAAACTTATTTACTTATAAAAATATAAGATTTTACCGCTTTTAAATATATGGCAACTACAAAAACATTAAAAAGAAAGGATGATATAAATGAAAGTTTATCATATACTTGGAAAACCACCTTATTTTACAAACTGCTTTTTATTAAGCGATGAAAAAGATAGTGCAGTTTTAGTTGATTGCTCTATGCCAATAGATAGAATAAAAGAGGCTCTTGAAAATGAAGGAGTTAAGCTAAAAGCTGTTTTGTTAACTCACGGGCATCATGATCATATAGAATCATTAAATGAAGTTTTAGAAGAATTTGAAGGCATTGAAATTTATTTAGCAAAAGAAGATGCATCTCATTTTTCAATTAAAAATACACAAGATTATCAAAATGAAGTTTTTAGTATTGGTAAAATGGATTTTGAAATAATTAAAACTCCAGGACATACTCCAGGGAGTGCTTGTATTGCTGTGGAAGATTATTTGTTTTCTGGTGATACTTTATTTGCAGGCACTGTTGGAAGAACAGATTTACCTGGCGGTGATTACGAAATTCTAATGGATTCTTTAAAAAAGATAGTAGAAAAAGTAGGTAATGAAGTAAAAGTTTGCCCAGGACATAATCATTTTTCAAGTTTGAAATCTGAAAAAGAACAAAATCCATACCTAAAAGCAATTTTAAGAGAAATGTAAAATGCAGATAATTTTAAATAATTTTAATGAACATTACGAAATTGAACAACTACTTCGTATGTTTATTAAAGATATTACAGTGATAAAAGAAAAAACGAATAAAAAGCAGTTATTAGAATTTGTTTATATAAATAAAAATAAATATAGATTTTTTGTTTATATTAAATTTAATAAAAATATTTATTATAAATTTATAGAATTTAAAAATAATAAAAATGATGACAATTTAAGTATTTGCTCTTTTTTATATGATAGTTTTTGCAAAAATTATAATAAAAATCTTCCGTGGGGGCTTTTAACAGGCGTTCGCCCAGTTAGATTAATGCGAAATATTCAAAATGAAATTAATGATATTAATAAAACAAAACAAAAGTTTAAAAGAGAATTTTTTGTAAGTGATGAAAAAATATCATTAACTGAGCATATATATAATTTGCAAGAGAAAATTATAGAAAATGTTAAAAAAGAAGATTATAGTTTATATATATCTATTCCATTTTGCCCCTCAAGATGTGTATACTGTTCTTTTGTTTCTACCACCACTAAAAACAGTAAAAAATTAATGCAAGACTACACAAAAAAGCTTTGCGAAGAATTGATTTACACTGCAAAAAAAGCAAAAGAATTAAATTTTAATTTAAAAACTATATATATAGGTGGCGGAACGCCAACTGCTATTTCAGCTTTAGAACTTGAAGAAATAATGAAAACAATAAGCGAAAATTTTAATATTGATTCTTTAGAAGAATACACAGTTGAGGCGGGAAGAGCAGATTGCACTGATTTTGAAAAGCTTTTGATTATTAAAAAATATGGCGCAGATAGGATTTCTATCAATCCCCAAACTTTTTCAAATGAAGTTTTAAAAAATATAGGAAGAAATCATACGCACGAAGATTTTTTAAATTGTGTAGAGATGGCAAGAAAAATTGGATTTAAAAGCATTAATATGGATTTAATTGCAGGACTTCCTTTAGACGATATTAAAAGCTTTGAAAATTCTGTAAAAGGCTGTATTGAGCTAGGCGCAGAAAATATAACTATCCATAGCCTAACTTTAAAAAGAGCATCTAATTTAGTTATGAAAAATATAGGATATAATGAAGATACTGATATAAAAAACATGCTAAAAAAATCAGAAATTTTAAAAGAATATGGGTATGAGCCTTATTATATGTATAGGCAAAAATCGACAGTTCAAAATTTAGAAAATGTGGGATACACAAAAAAAGGTTTATTTAGCTATTATAATATTTATATGATGGAAGAAGTTGGCAACATAATCTCTTGCGGAGCAGGAGGAGTTTCAAAATTAGTTTTTAATAATGAAGATATTAAAAGAGTTTATAATTATAAATATCCAACTGAGTATATAAACGATTTTAACACAATAATAAAAAGAAAAGATGAGGTGTTTAATTTATGGCAGCACTTTGGATTCCCAAAAGGCTAGTTGAGTTATCATTAATTAATACGGCAGGGTTATCAGAAAAATCTTTTGTTATGAGATGCGAGCACGAATATGAAGCAAGAATCGAAGCAGCGGCAAAAGATATAATTTTTGAAAATAAACCGATTATTTTAATAACTGGGCCATCGGCTTCAGGAAAAACTACAACAGCAAATAAAATAAAAGAAAGTCTTATACAAAAAGGCAAAAAAGCACAGGTTATATCTCTTGATAATTTTTATAAAAATATCAATGAATATCCACGCCTTGCCGATGGAACAAAAGACTATGAAAATATAACAGCGTTAGAATTAAATGTTTTTAAAGCATGCCTTGAAAAGATTTTAAAAGACGATAAAGCGCATTTTCCTGTGTATGATTTTAAAACGGAAACAAGACACGATGAAAAAACTTTAATTGATTTAGAAGGCGGATTTTTAATAATTGAAGGCATACACGCATTAAATCCAAAGTTATTAGATATGCTTCCAAGAAATAAAACTTTCACTATTTACGCAGGACTTAGAGAAGAATATTCAAATTCTGGGCAAAGAATACTGCCAACTAGGGATATACGTCTTTTAAGAAGAATGATAAGAGATTATAATCATAGGGCTCATTCTTATAAAAAAACTATAAGTATGTGGGATGCTGTTTGCGCAGGTGAAGATAAATATATTAAGGTTTATAAGCCAAACGCAGACTTATTATTAGATACAGCTTTTAGCTATGAAATACTAATTATCTCTAAAATTGTTAATACTTTAAAAGAAGAATTAATAAATGAAGGCGATAAAAAGCTAACTGATATTTTAAAAGTGCTTGAATTAATCGAGCCAATGAGTTTAGAATATATACCAGAAGATTCTATGTTAATGGAATTCTACGGTTAAAAATTAAATATTAAAACGAAAGGTATGGTATAAAATAATGGGAATATTTGATGAATTAAAAGAAGTGTCTGCAAAATTTGCAGACACAGCAAGTAAAAAAGCAAACGAGGCTCTTGATTTAGGAAAAAAGAAAGTGAATGAAATTTCGCTTGAAAATGATTTATCAAAAGCACAAAAGCAACTTGGAATATTAGTTTACACTCTTTATAAATCTGGAGAAGAGAATGAAGAATTAGTAAGCGAATACATCCAAAGAATAGTGGCAATAGAAACAGAAATCGAAAATTTAAAAGATGATTTAGTTACAACACAAGCCACTCAAACAGCGCCTACACCAGCTTCGGCTACTGAAGTGGTTTATACACCTACTACGGAAGTAATTTCTGAGCCAGCTGAGGCAGTGCCTACATCAGCACCAGCTACACAAACTCAATATTATCAAACTCCAGTTTGCAAAAGCTGTGGGGCAGTAGTAGCAAGCGAAGACATATTCTGTAAAGGTTGCGGAGAAAAACAAGGTTAATAATAATTAATCAGCATTATCTTTTTTTAGATGATGCTGATTTTATTTTATAATAATCTAATATTTTTTTTAATATACATAGAATAAGAAAAAATGAAATAGCTAGCAAATAAAAAGCTATAATGAAAGGATTAATATTCTATGAATAATGAAAAATTATTAGTTAGGGGGACAATGGTGCTTGCCTCATCAACAATTATTGTGAAAATACTAAGCGCCGCTTATAAAATTCCCTTAACTAGGATTTTAGGCCCTGAAACAATGGGGGCATTCACTGCTGTGTTTTCGATTTTTATGCCATTTTACGCTTTTTGCGTTGCAGGGATAGTTCCAAGTATTTCTAAAATTACTGCCGAAATTCAAAATAAAGGCGAAGGAGCTTTATTATCTTTAAAAGATAAGGCAAATAAAGTTTTTTTATCTTTAGCTGTTTTTATGGCTTTAATTATTTTATCAGTGGGATACTACTACACAAAAGATGAGGGGAATATAGTGAGTTTTATAGGGCTTGCAGTTTTAATTCCTAATTTATTTTTTGCAGTTAGCGAGGCGATTTATAAGGGGTTAAATCATGGGAGAATGAATATGATAGCCTCGGCAAAGGCAGGGGTTTTAGAAAGTGTAGTAAAACTTATTATAGGGCTTTCCTCGGTTTTAATAGCAGGATTTTATTTTAAAGAAAACTTAGGCGATATTCAATTAATTTTAACATTATTAACTATTAGTATTTCAGGGTTTATCTGCAAAATATATCTTCAAAATGATTTTTATTACAGCATTAGCAATAATAAAAAAACTAAAATAGATATCAGTGAAAAGAAAATCATATCTTTAGCTATGCCAATAGCGTTTTCGGCATTAGTAGTTTCAGGGGCTGGTTTTTTTGATAATATAGTGGGGCTTAAGATATTAGAGGGCATTAGCGATGCAGAATATATTTTTTATTATTCAAAATTTGATTTAAAACAGGCTGAGGATATTCCTTTATGGCTTTTTGGAATTTACAATGGCTACACTCTCACAATAGTGAATTTAATTCCAACAATTTCTGCGGCAATTGGGCAGTCGGCTCTTCCAATGATAACAAAAATAAAATTATTAAACGATGAAACAAAGATGAAAAATCAAATAAATAGAGTTTTAAAATTAACAGGGGCAAGTGTAATTCCAATAAGTGTTTTTTGCTATTTTTTTTCAGAAGAAATAATTAACACACTTTTTTCTGATATGGGAGCTGCAACAGATATAGCGGCGATGTTTTTAAGATTTTTATCGCCTTTTGTAATTCTTTCGGCGTTTTCTTTTCCTTTTAATGCAATACTACATTCATATGAAAAACAAAAAACAGTTTTTAAAATAATATTATTTTCGAGTATTGTAAAAGCAGGGCTAACGGTTTTTCTTTCGAGTATGCCGAGTGTTAATATAAAAGGGTTTATATATTCTTCCTGTGTTTTTTACACATTGATTTTTATACTAACGTTTTTAGCTATTAAAAAAATAGGTGTTAAATTTTCTATTATACGCCCGATATTAGAGCCTTTATTATTTTCTTTTTTATCAGTATTAATTGCTTTATATTTATGCAATGAAGTTTTATTTATATTGCCTTTAATAATAAGACTCGGCTTTTCAGGGGTGGTGTATATTATTTTATATGGTGTATTTATATTAATCACAGATTTTTTAGTTGAAACAAATTAAAAAAAGATATACAATATAAATAATCTACATATTAGTAGTTTTTTTGTAATCGCAACGCAATCTTTGGGCGTTATATCTTACTCAAAAGGAAAACTAAAGTTTGTATTATCTTTGATAATATAAATAATCTTTACTTCGTTTAGATTATTTACTCAAGTTTTATTTGACTGCGTGATGTATTGCAGTCAAATCGCTAAAGCGATTACATAAAACGTCGTTAATTATGTTTATTATATAAATAATAAAAAGAAAAGGAATAATAAAAATATGGATTTTGAATTTAAAGATAGATATGATTTACAAGATTTTAAAAAAATAGTGGCAATGCTCCGTGATAAAGATTTTGGGTGTCCTTGGGATAAAGCGCAAGACCATTTTTCTATAAGAAAAAGTTTTATAGAAGAAACATATGAGGTTATTGAGGCTATTGATTTAGAAGATACTAATCTTTTAAAAGAGGAGCTAGGAGATGTTTTGCTTCAAATTGTTTTACATTCTCAATTTGAAGAAGAAATAGGAAGTTTTAATTTAGAAGATGTTATTAATGATATATCAAAAAAAATAATTGTTCGTCATCCGCATGTTTTTAAAAATAAAGATACTACTACTGATGAAAACAAAGTTTTAATGAAATGGGAAGAAATAAAAAACGAAACAAAAGGCTTTGAAACCTTAGGCGAAAAATTAAATAGTGTGCCTAAAGTTTTTCCAGCGCTTATGTATGCAAATAAGGTGCAAAAAAGAATGCAGGCGGGCGGATTTGAGTTTTTGAATGATGAAAAAAATGAAATTGAAGATTTAAAAAACTTAATTTTAAAGCTAGAAAATGCAAGCTGTGAAGAAAAAAATAACTTGATTGCAAACATTATTTTTACCGCTTCAAACCTTGCAAGAATACAAAAAATGGATTCAGAAGAGGCTTTAAAGGAAAAAACTGGTAAAATCGTAAAAAAAGTTGTGAATTTTGAGAATTTATCGTTGCAAAATGGTAAAAGTTTTGATATAATAAGCAAAGACGATTTTATATAAGCTATTTATAAAATTTTTATAAGATTATTTTTTTGGAGGATATTAAAATGACAAAAACAGATTTAGTTGCATTAGTTGCTGAGAAAGCAGAACTAACAAAGAAAGATGCTGACAAAGCAGTTGGCGCAGTTTTAGAATCAATTACAGAAACACTAAAAAAAGGTGATAAAGTTTCTTTAGTAGGCTTTGGTACATTCGAAGTTAAAGAAAGAGGCGAAAGAAAAGGGATTAACCCAAAAACTCAAGAGCCAATGACAATCAAAGCAAGCAAAACTCCAGCTTTCAAAGCTAGCAAAGCTTTAAAAGATTCTATCAAATAATAATTATAAAGTCGGCTTTTGGCCGACTTTATTTTATATTAAAAACTAAAAGGCGGTGAATTTATGCGTATAGATAAATTTTTAAAGGTGTCGCGATTAATTAAAAGAAGAAGTGTTGCAAATGATGTTGCAGACGCAGGAAGAATTATAGTTAATAATAAAGAAGTAAAACCTTCATATAAAGTTAAAGTTGGCGATGAAATTGAAATAATGTTTGCACAAAAAGGTGTTAAAGTGAAAGTGCTTTCAATTGAAAACACTCAAAGTAAAGACGGCGCAAGAGAAATGTATACCGTTATAGAAGAATAAAAGAGTATTATCTATCATATGTATATCTTAAAAAGGAGGATATATTATGGCAGATAATATTTTTTTAAATCACAAATTAGAAATAATAAACAGAAAAGATATGCAAGTTTCAGGAGTTATTAAAGTTTTGTCTTATGATGAAAATAATATAAACTTGCAAACAGATTATGGAAGAATAATAATAACGGGAACTGACTTACTAGCAGGTGAAATAAATTCAAAAGAAGGAATTTTAAAACTAACTGGCGATATTCAAAGTGTGCAATACAAAGTGAATAAAATAAAAGAAAAAGGATTAAAAGGGTTTATCTTTAAATGATGTTTTCGGCTGAAAATTATAAATTTATATTAGAAGATTGCACATATGCACTCGCCGCTGGATTTATTTTAAGTTTTATAAATGAAATATTAAATAGCTTATTTTATAAAACTAAAATAAACGTTTTTATTAAAGATATCTTATTTTTTATTATTTTTGCAGTTATACTTTTTTCTTATGTAGTTTCTTTTGCAAATTACCCAGTTTTAAGATGGTATCACACTTTGTTTTGCATTATAGGATTTATAGTATCTCGCTTTAGTTTTGCTAAAATTCTAAGGCTTATTTTTGATTTATATCTTGCTGGTTTTTATATAATTTCATCTCATTTAAAAAGAAAAGTTAAAATTAAGGTGAAATTCAAAGAAAAATTAGATAACACTAAAAGTGAAAAAAATCAAAATCTATTGAAAAGTAATGACATTTTATTGTATAATGAATAATATAGGCGAAAATTTTTTACATAAGTTAGACAAGGAGATGTTAAGATGAAAAATATATTAAAAAAAATAAAACTACGCTATATAGTGATGTTTGGTTTTATTGTGTATTTATCAGTTAGCCTTATTGCTAATCAATTTAATGTAATGCAAAGAAAAAGAGAATATGAAGAATTATTAGAAACTCAATCTCAACTTGAAATGGAAGTAACAGAGCAAGAAAGAATTTTAGAAGAAGAGGATATCGATAGCTATCTTGAAAGATTAGCAAGAGAACTTTTAGGATATGCTGATGATGAAGAGAGAGTTTTTATAGATATTCAAACTGAAAAATAGGAAGAAAATTATATGATGAACAATATGCAAAATAATCAAAATATTAATAGCAGTCTTTATGCTGAAAATTATATTGCGCAAAGAAGTAAAAAAAAGAGAAACTCAATGATAATTATAGCATTGTTTTTGGTGGCCGCTTTAGTGCTAGGCTTTACTATAATTTCTGAGCATTTTAACACATCTTCTTCTAGCATTACAACGGTGAGCGGTGGAGATGAATATAGTGGAAGTGTTGCTGTTTTACATATATATGGAACAATTCAAAAAACTGAAACTTATGATAGTGTAAGCTATAATCATTCATTTTTAATGAACACAGTTGATGATTTAATTATAGATGAAACTAATGAAGGTATATTTTTAAAAGTTAATAGCGGTGGGGGAACTGTTTATCATTCGGATGAATTCTATTTAAAACTAATGGAGTATAAAGAAGAAACAGGCAGACCAATCTACGCTTACTTTGAATCAACTGCAGCCTCAGGGGCTTATTATATATCATGTGCTGCCGATGAAATATATGCAAATAGAAACACAACAACAGGCTCTATCGGGGTTATAATTTCTTATTTAAACCTATCACAGCTATATGAAAACATAGGCATTGAAGAGGTTATGATAGTTTCAGGTGCAAATAAAGGCATGGGTGCAGGACAGCTAAATGAAGAGCAAAAAGCTATTTATCAATCAGTGGTTGATGAAAGCTATGAGCAATTTGTTGAAATAGTTAGCCAAGGTAGAAATTTAAGTATTGAACAAACAAAAATTATCGCCGATGGAAGAATTTACACTGGTCCCCAAGGTGTAGAAAATGGATTAGTTGATGAATTAATGTCTTTAGAAGATGCCGAAGAATTAATAATGGAAAAGACTCAGGCGAATTTAAAATATATCTATTATAATCATCCAAATCAAGTTTCGTGGACAGATTTAATTTTTTCACAATTGAGTGAAACAAATAAAAGTGAGCTTGAAATTATAAGCGAAATTATCGATGATAAGATGGCAGGAATCCCATTATACCTATACACAAATTAATTAAAAAAAATAGCAAGAAACTATAAAAGTTTGCTTGCTATTTTTATATATAAAATGTTATTATATAAACATATATTATAAATGCCAAAAAACGACAAAATATTTATTGGCAAAAAGAGGAGAACTTTTATATTATGATTAAAGATGTAGAATTTAAAGTGAAAAATATTTTAACTGATGTAAATACTAAAGAAAAGGATATTTCAGTTATTTTAACTGATGATAATAAGGAAAATATAAGTCAGTTTGTTGTTTTAAATAGGGAATATGAGCAAGATGAAAATAAAAAAATTCACGCTTGTGAAAAAGAATATATAAATTCAAGCTTTTATAATATATTAGGATATGATCGTATTGATAAAGCAATTTTTTCTAATAATAAAATAACATTAGAAATCACGTATAAAGAAAATAGATATAATTTAAAAATGGATATATCTTTAGTTGAACTTTCGCAAGATATTATTAGATATTTAAAATTTATATTAAAAGAAAAAATAGAATTTAGTGTAGAAAAAGTGAATGTATAGATAAATAAAAAACAGTGCAAGATAGCTAGCTACTCGTAAAGAAACTTTAATAAAATACTAATAAAAATAAGGAATGGCGTGAGCCATTCCTTTATTGTTATAAAAAATCTTCGATTTTTTAAGTATATATCTACTTTTGCATGCCAAAAGTAGCAAAAGCACCGCTTTTTTCAGGCACAATATTGCTAAAGCAAATGGGGGAAAAAGCTCCCTTATGCTGCCCGCTCGCTTAACCTTCGCAACCTTTACTATGTAAATGCTCAGCTTTGCTTTTTTATAAAAAGCAACAGCTCGCTACCTAATTTAAAGCAATTAAAGCATATTCCACCCCTATTTTGTACGCTAAGATACCGATTTTCTATTGAAAATCGGTGTTTGTTCTTTATTGGTATCGCTCTATAGAGCACTGTTTTTTATTTTTAAAATTCTTGACAAGGTTAAGGAAAAATAT
>CAYJGG010000024.1:0-24352 GCA_964369915.1 uncultured Oscillospiraceae bacterium
GTTTTGGCTTTTCTAATTAGATTTAAATTAGAGCCCATGATTTCATGGGGGGGGGAGGAAGTCGACCGTCGCCAGTGGCGGATAAAGGGAGACAGACGACAGTGGAAAACAAGGAGAAGTGGATTTAATCTTTAGATTAAATTCAATACGACTATGTTTTGCTCCGTCCGTTGGTTCAAGTCTAGTGGACTTGAAAGCTGGCTCTTGAAAACAGCTATATAAATTTATTAGTGATTTAGCAAAAGAAGGAAATATTATTGATTTGATTAATTAGCAAACTTCTGTTACGCTGAAAATTTACACACCTATCAATGTCTAAATCGCATAAATTTAACTTTTCATCTATTTTATATATAAATACACAGACAAACATAGATAATATATAAAATAGAAAACTTTAAAGTGAAAAAATTAATGGGAGTATTCTATTTTATTAATAAAGAAATTTTGATAGAAAGAATAAAATCAAGAACGCCTACTAAAATGTATGAATTTTTGATGGAGAAACAAGAAATTGTGTGGAGAGGGAGCTATTATGGCGTGAGTATATCAGAAGCAACAAGCTATTTACACTTATCCTTTAGATTAGCACTAATTGTAGGATTATTTTTATCGGTAGCTTTAAATTATAAAAATAAAAGTATAACCACAATTAAATTTTTTGAAATATGGGCTGTTGGAATTATATTATTTATATGCATTTGGGAAGTGTCGTCTATTTACTTATATTCCTCAACTTTAATGCTTGCAATACCAGCTTGTAATAGATATTTCAGCTTGTTTGAAAAAAATACTAACTCTTATAAAAAATAAATAGTTAGTAGAAATTTAAATTTCATAACATCAAAAGGTATATTAAACTACTTTTTAGCTAAGATTATTTTGCATTATAAAGAAACACAAAATTATTGTTTTTAAATTTAAAAATTAAATTTCAATAGATATATCAAAATATTTTTCAGTAAAATAAGTTGCGGATTTAATATCTTCTATTGAATATTTACTATCTCTTTTTGCAACTACCCATTTGGTTTCAACATCATTTTTTCTATGTATAATAGCAATTACAAGTCCTGTAAAAGTATCTACTGGCATATCTTCTCCTAAAATATATGCATCTTGAAAATCACCATCAGCAGCAATAATACCTTCGATGTATCCATAATTAATAGGATATATCATATCTTTATGGATAGGATGTGTTTCGCCTATTTTTCTATCAATAGTAACAGTAACTTCTTTATTAAGCATTTTTATCTCCTAAATAAATATTGTATTTAAATAATTATATCATATTTTTTTAATAATATATATATTCTAATTGACATATAGGTTTTTAAGGATTAATATAAATATATGAATTAAAAGTTAAATGATGTATAACGTAATTTAAGTTTGTATAACAAAAATACAAAACTCAAAGAAAGGATAATTATGAAAGTTGGAATTTTAGGAGCAGGTGGAATAGCAAAACATATGGCAAAAACAATTAATCAAATGGACGATGTAACAGCTGTTGCAATAGCTTCAAGAAATTTAGATAAAGCAAAAAACTTTGCAAAAGAATTGAATATAAAAAAAGCTTACGGGAGTTATGAAGAGTTAGTCTGTGATGAAGATATTGATTTAATATATATAGCAACCCCACATTCACATCATTATGAACATGCAATGCTATGCTTAAATAATAATAAACCTGTCTTATGTGAAAAAGCTTTTATGGCAAATTTTTGGCAGGCCAAAGAAATTATTAAACTTGCAAAAAAGAAAAATGTTTTTATAACAGAGGCTATATGGACAAGATATCTTCCTTCAAGAAAAATGCTAGCAGAAATTTTAAATAGTAATATTATCGGCGAAGTAAACAGCGTTAGCGCTAGTTTATCTTATAAAATAGATGAAGTCGATAGAATTAAATTACCTGAACTTGCAGGCGGTGCACTACTTGATATAGGAGTATATCCTTTGAATTTTGCACTTATGGTATTAGGAAATGAAATAGAGGAGATAAAAGGCGATTGCTATAAAAATGAATATGGAGTTGATTTAAAAAATAATATTCATATAAAATACAAAAATGGTAAAACTGCAAATATAACAAGCAATACTATGGCAATAGGAGATAACCAAGGGGTTATTTATGGCTCTAAAGGGTATATACTAGTGGATAATTGTAACCATATTAGAAAAATATATGTGTATGACAGCAAAAGAAAATTAATTAAAACTCATGATGTGCCAGAAGAAATTTCAGGATTTGAATATGAAGTGAGAGCGTGTAAAAATGCTTTATTAAGTAAAAAAATAGAGTGTGATGAAATGCCACATAAAGAAAGTTTATTAGTAATGAAATTAATGGATAAATTAAGAAAAGATTGGGGAGTTGTTTATCCGTTTGACAATTAATTTATTATAAATTAAAGGGAATTATTATGAAAAAAATTATTATTAAGATTTTAGCTGTTATTTGTGTTATCAGCTTATTTACTGCGTGCACTGGATCTCAGCAAGAAGATATAAATATAACTAGTTCACAAGAAACTACATTAATTAATAGTGAAGAAGAAATAAGTGAAGATACAAAAACACAAGAAACCCTAGAAGTGAATACAGAATTTCAAGAATTACATGATAAGTATCTAGCACGAATGATATATATTTTAGGAACAGAATTTAAAGAAGGGCAAGAAAATCCATTGTTTTCTGCCGAGAATTTAATATTTGCAAAATCTACATTAGAAAATCTTTATTTTATCGAAAATAATGAGAGTGTGCAACATGAAGAAGGATATGTTTTCATTGAAGATTATGCAGATATAGCAGAAAAATATTTCTATATAGATAAAGAAGATTTTATAAATATTATGAAAAGTGATTATAACTATTTACCACAAACGCAGCAGATTTTGATGTCTGATGGGCTGGGTAGTGTAGTATCGACTGAAATTATAGAGTATGAATATAGGGATAATTTATTAATTATTAAATATAAAATGGGTGTACCTGAGCCTCAAGGCGATGGCGAGTATCTAATGATTAATTATAATATCAATGAATTAACAATTGAAATCAGCGATGATGAAAGCTATAAATATTTATCAAATATTATTTTAGAAGAAGTTGAGAAAATTGACACGATAGTAAATAAACTAATCGAAGAAAACAATTTAACAGAGGTAAATGCTGTTGATATAAATTTAGTTATGGATAAATTGCAAGGCTGCTGGGGAATAGACACACAGATAATTGATGATGCTTTATTTTATAATTTTTATAAAGAAGGCGATGCAAATATCGTGACTATGTTTTATATTGGTGGGCCAGATTTAGGCGTGCAAACTTTTTTAAAATCAGAGATAGAAGATATACTTCAAGATGAAAATGGTAATTACTATATTATTTTAAATGCTACTAGAAACACAAGCAAAGAGCATAATGGTGTTATTTATATAAGCTCTTTAGATAGTAGTGAAAATAAAATTTATATAAACGATGTGGAGCATTTATATTATTCAGATAGCCCAGAGAAGGCAGTTGAAGATTTTTTAGATGTTAATAATTAAAAGATAATTATATTTAAAATTTATAAAAAAAGATGAAAACCTTTAAAGTTTTCATCTTTTTAATTTTAGTAATACATATATAATTGGCAAGGTATCATGCCGTTATATAATTTTCTTCTTCTGTTAGCCTTTTGATTAAAGTTTGTTTCAAAATCGCTGTCTGAAGTTATAATATAGCTTGATTTAACAGGATTTAATTCTAAACGCTTTGCTAATAATTTTTCAAGCTCTGCTGCGTGTTCGATATCATTTAATCTTTCTCCGTAAGGAGGGTTTGTTATAATAGTGCTGTTTCCTTGAGGTGAAAAAGCTTTAACATCCCCAACGTGAAATTTAATATATTCATCAACGCCTGCTTTTTGTGCATTTTCTTTTGCAATAGCAATAACTTCTTCATCAATATCAAATCCAAAAGCCTTAAAATCGATATCTTTTTTAATTTCAGACTTTGCTTTTTCTCTTTCTTCATTCCAAATATCTTCACCGATAAAATCATAATGTTCGCTAGCGAAACCACGAGTTAAACCAGGTGCGATATTTGCGGCTTTTTGAGCGGCTTCAATTAATAGAGTGCCAGAGCCGCAAAACGGATCTTGAACAACGCTATTATCTCTTATCCTAGCTAAATCAACAATAGCTGCAGCTAAAGTTTCTTTAATTGGAGCCTCACCACTTTTACGACGATAACCTCTTTTATGAAGTCCATCGCCACTAGTGTCGAGCATTATCATAACTTCATCTTTTCTAATAGAAAAACGAATTCTATATAAATCTCCATCTTCGTGAAGATTTCTTGTTTTATGGCCATTTCTTAAAGCTTCAACAACAGCTTTTTTAACGATACTTTGACAAGCAGGAACACTTGAAAGAGTAGAAGATAAGCTTGAGCCTTTAACAGGGAATTCGGCATCTACAGGCAGGATTTTATGCCAAGCGATGCTAGAAACACCATCGAATAAATCATCAAAAGTTTTTGCTTTAAATTCTTTTAATAATATTAAAACTCTCTCAGCGCATCTTAAATTTAGATTAGCTCTTGCAATTATATTTTCATCTCCTTCAAATATAATTCTGCCGTCTTGAGTTTGAACATTTTCACCGCCTATTTTTTTCACTTCGTAACTTAAAACAGATTCAGTGCCAAAATAGCAAGGTGCTATAAGTGTATATTTCATATATTACCATTCCTTTTATAAAATTCTACACTAGATAAAATATAAGTGTAAAATAAATTTTTTAATTGCTTGGTATATAATTATACTATATATATGAAAAATTAGCAATAAAAAAGGCAAGCCTTACTTATATAATCCGAACACGTTTTATAATGTTTAAATAGGCTTTCTATCTGCATTAAAGGCTTTTGCAAAGTAGTAAGCATTGCTGCAAGACTTTTATTTGATATAAAACCTATTTAAATATTATAAAATTTACAATCGAAAACCCATAAATTCCTTTTATATCTAGGCAGTCAATCAAGGAATACTTTACGTATTGTGAGTGAGAGTAACAAAGATATATGAGAAATTTATGGGCTTTATTCGGTTCGAATTTTATGGATAAGGCTAGATGTAATCTAGCCTTAAGTATTTATTGTGGTATTAAAACTCCGTAATTGCCATTTTTTCTTTTATAAACAACGTGAGTTTCATTAGTTACAGAATCTTTGAACATATAAAAGTTATGTCCAAGCATATTCATTTCTAAAATTGCCTCGTCAACAGTTAGCGCTTCCACTAGGAAAGCTTTTTCTCTTTCCACGTGATAATCTTCTTCTGGCTCAATAGCAACATCAAAATATTCATAACCACGACTTTTGTGACGTTTAGCAAGTTTACTTTTGTTTTTTGTAATGAGTGTTTCAATAGTGTCAACAGCCATATCAAGGGCTTCATTCATTTGATCAGCTGATTTTTCACTGCGATAGTTTAGTTTTCTATCTTTTATAGAAACTTCTACGGTTTGGTGATTTTTTTCAACTGTTACAGTTATAGTTACTACTGCTTCTTCTGAAAAAAACTTTTCTAATTTTTCAAGTTTTTTTTCAGCTAGTGAAATAAAGTTGTCTTTTAAAACTACTTTTCTTCCGATTGTGTTGATTTTCATATTGTGTACCTCCCGAAATTTAGGTAATCCCTACCTTTAATACTATTATAGCACATATATCCATAAATACAATATATATTAATGTATTTATTAAAATCTCATAAATTAATTAATAAAATTTATGCAAAAAGTGACAAAATATTAATTAAGTATAGAGTATAATCTAAATAAGATGTTCGGTGCAATAGGCTGGCGCAGAACATTTCTTGCATTTCCTCATATACTTTTTCTCTTGTAAAAAGACCATCGTTATGATGGTCTTTTTACTTTTTTTATTATTTTATATACAAAACTATATAAATAAGCCAAGAATTGGATAAAAAGGTTATTATTACTTAATATAAATTGTGAAAATAGATAAAAAAACTTTACTTTTTGTAATATATATGCTAAAATTTACATAAAATAAATTAATTGTCGAATTTTGAATTTATATATAAAAATATGAGAATTTAAATAAAGAGGAGATAGGATGAGTAGATTTATTAAAACTACATTAACTGGATTTAAAACATTTAATATTTATCAAAAAGCATCAGTATTAGTGTTGTTTTTTTCGGTTCCATTAATTTTAGCGCTTGGCGTGAGTGCTTTTTCAGGACCAGAACAACTAATGCCTGATTCATCAATTGAAGTTAATATAGCTGATGTTAATAATCAGGAAAGTGAAGAAATAGAGTCTTCTAGTGTTACTTCTTCTTCAGAAGAAGAGGTTCAAGAAGATATAAAAGTTATGCTTAAATCATCATCAATAGAAGAAGATTTAGAAGTTAAGATTGTTGATGAAAATGGCAATATGATTGTAGGGCCGAATTTTGTATTAAATGTAGCAAGTAGCGAAAATTATTATGATAAAGACTGGGATGTTAATGATGGTTTTTTAAAATTAACTAAATTAAATGCCGGAGACTACATAGTTAGCATAGAAGACCTTGAAGGATACATAATGCCAGAAAGCATTGAAATCGAAGTGCAGGAAAAAGTTGAGGCAAAAGAGCAGGATGTTTCTGATAAAGTTGTTGATGAATCTGAAGTAGATGCTTCAACAGAAGATCACGACTACGGCTCAAACTCAGGCTCTTCTGCAACACCTCCACCTCTAGTGAACACAGTTGACTATGTGCAATCAAAAACTGAAACTAAAGATGTTGAAATTGATGTAAAGGTTGATTATTATAAAGCGACTTTAGCAGATGATGGAACAATAGCTTTAGTCGATGGATCTGCAAGTGGAATTTACCCAGAAAATGATACAAATGGCTATTTAACAGGCGCTTATAAAGAAGAGTTAAAAGTGGCTGATGCATCCATGACTTATTATTCAATTTATCCAAAAAGTTTAACTTATAATTTATCACAGCTTAATATTATAGGAGTGAATGAAGAAACAGGCGAAACAGGCGAAACAGGCGAAACGGGTGGAAATGAAGGATCTGAGGCAACACCAACACCAGCACCAACTCCAACTCCAACACCAACTCCAACACCAACACCTACTCCTACTCCAAGCCCATCGCCAAGCCCATCACCAAGTTTAAGTCCGTCGCCAACACCTAGCGTGGCACCAGCAACACCTACGCCAAGCCCAACTCCAACAGGAGAAACTGTTAAAACACCAGTGGAAGTTTTTAATGATGATGGAACTATAAAATCAAATTTAAATCTTGATGTTGAAAAAGTTACTGTAACAGAAAAATCAACAAAAGAAGTTACATATTATTATGGATGGCAAACTATAGATGGCGATAAATATTATTATGATAAAAATGCAACAAAAGTTACAGGAACACAAATAATAAATGGTGTTTCTTATATATTTGATTCAGATGGTGTTCTTCACGAAGGTGAAATAATTGGACTTGATGTATCGAAATGGCAAACAAATATAAACTGGACAACTGTTAAAAATTCAGGGGTAGACTGGGTTATCATAAGAGTTGGATATAGGGGATACAGCTATGGTAAAATAGTTGAGGATCCATTATTTGATCAGCATATTCAAGGAGCAAAAGCGGCTGGACTAAAAGTTGGTATATATTTTTACTCACAAGCGATAACAACTCAAGAAGCTGTTGAAGAGGCATCATTTGCTGTTCAAGAAGCAAGAAAATACGGAATAGATTTGCCTATTTTCTTTGATACAGAGGCAACAGGAACTGGTGTAGGAAGAGCCGATTATTTAAGTACAGACCATAGAACGGAAATAGCTAAAACTTTCTGCGAAACAGTTGAGAATTCTGGATTTCAAGCAGGTATTTATGCAAGTAAATCATGGTTTTACTATCAACTACACTACTCACAAATTTCTCAATACGATATTTGGTTAGCTCATTATACAACTGCTACGGATTTTAAATATAGATATGAAATATGGCAATACACTGGAACAGGAACATGGCCAGGAGTTGCAGGACATGTTGATATCAATATCAGTTATAAACATTATTAAAATTAAAATATCCAAAACTTAATTTGAAGTTTTGGATATTTTTTTAGTTATTTTAATTTTATTATAAAATAATGTCTATATTTTATAAGCGGTTTTATTATATCCTTACCCATATAATCCAAATTGGCTAGAATCTAATAATTTTTCTCTAAACCTATGTTAAATTCACTTATAAGTTAAAATAGAAAGAGATTTGCATATTTTGAGATTATTTTAAATTAAAAAAATTTTATAAGGAGAAAATAATAATATGTAACTATTTTTTAAGATTTATATCATTGCAAAAACTATAAAATAATAGTATAATATAATAAATATGCCATATAGCGTAAAACCTTTATTTATAAAGGAATTATGTGATATACAGATAGGAACAAAATATGTTAAATTATAAGGTTTCAGGAAGTATAGTGGTTTATAATAAAATAGAAGATGCATATAAAACAGTTGATAGTTTTAATAAGTTTATAGATGAAAATTTTAGTTTATATATCATTGATAATGATTCTAAAGAAATGATAGGGCAAACATTAAAAAAAGAATTTTCTAAATATAACTATATTCAGCTAAATAAAAATATCGGTTTTGGTAAAGCTCATAATAAAGTTTTAGAAGAAATAGATAGCAAATATCATTTTATTATTAATCCAGATATACTCATTAATGAAAACACAATTAAAAATCTATGTGATTTTATGGATGTAAATAGTGATGTTGCAATTTGTTGTCCAAAAGTTTTAAACCCAGATAACACAATTCAATATATAGCTAAAAATAAACCGAGTTTATTATCTTTAATTTCAAGAAGAATACCATTAAAGTTTTTAAAAAAAATTGAAGATGAATATTTAATGAAGAATAAAAATCAAGAAGAAACTTTAGAAGTTGATTTTTGCACAGGCTGTTTTTTTGTTATAAGAACAGAAGTGTTTAAAAAAATACAAGGGTTTGATGAAGATTATTTTTTATATTTTGAAGATGCAGATATAACAATGAAAGCAAAAAAACATGGAAAAGCAATGTATTATCCAAAATCAAGCGTTATTCATTTTTGGCACAGAGAAACTAAAAGCAGTGTAAAGCAATATTTAATCCAAGTTAAAAGTATGCTTATTTACTTTAAAAAATGGGGATTTAAACTAAAATAAAAGGAGAATTTATACATGAAAGGTATAATCTTAGCAGGTGGAGCTGGAACAAGGCTTTATCCTTTAACAATGGTAACTTCAAAGCAACTACTTCCAGTTTATGATAAACCGATGATTTACTACCCTTTATCAACATTAATGCTCGCTGGAATTAAAGATATTTTAATTATTTCAACTCCGCAAGACACTCCAAGATTTCAAGATTTACTAGGAGATGGAAAAGAATATGGAGTGAAATTATCTTATGCTGTTCAAGAAAGTCCAGATGGACTAGCACAAGCTTTTATTATTGGCGAAGAATTTATTGCAGGAGATACTTGTGCAATGGTTTTAGGCGATAATATATTCTATGGAAATGGATTTGGAACTATTTTAAAATCGGCAGTAGAAAATGCAAACGAAGGAAAGGCTACTGTTTTTGGATATCATGTAGAAGATCCTGAAAGATTTGGAATCGTTGAATTTGATAGAGATGGAAAAGTTATCTCTGTTGAAGAAAAGCCAGAAAATCCAAAAAGTAATTACGCTATAACGGGATTATATTTTTATCCAAAAGGCGTTTCAAAAATGGCAAAAGAAGTAAAACCTTCTAACAGGGGTGAACTTGAAATAACTACTCTTAATGAAATGTATTTAAACAAACAGGATTTAAAAGTTAAACTACTAGGCAGAGGATTTGCATGGCTTGATACAGGAACAATGGACAGTTTAGTTGAGGCTGCATCTTTTGTTCAAATGGTTGAAAAAAGACAAGGCGTTAAAATATCAGCACCAGAAGAAATAGCTTATAGAAATGGCTGGATTACAAAAGAAGAACTGCTTGAAAGTGCTAAAAAATATGGTAAAAGCCCATATGGAATGCATCTTTTAAAAGTTAGCAATAATGAATTACACTATTAAATATACTTAAAATCTATAAGGAGGAATTAATATGAATATATTAATAACTGGAGCTAAAGGTATGCTTGCTACTCAAATAGTTAAAGATATTAAAAGGGGTAGAACCGAAATTGGTGCTGTAAAAGACGAATTAAGAAAAGCTAAATTATTTATGACAGATATGGATGAACTTGATATAACAGATAAAGATTTATGTAATAAATATATTATTGAAAAAGACATAGATGTTGTTATAAATTGCGCTGCTTACACAAATGTTGATGGCTGTGAAACAAATGAAAAAGATGCATATAATGTTAATGCGATAGGCCCTAGAAACCTTGCTATTGCGTGCGAATTTAAAGGCGCAAAACTAATTCATATTTCAACAGACTATGTTTTTTCAGGAACAGGAAATACTCCAATACATGAATATGAATTACCAGCACCTACATCAGTTTATGGAAAAACAAAACTAGCAGGCGAAGAGTATGTAAAGCAGTTTTCAAGTAAACATATGATAGTTAGAATATCTTGGTTATACGGCTACTATGGTAAAAACTTTGTTAAAACAATGATAACAGCTGGAAAAAAACATGGCGCATTAAAAGTTGTTAATGATCAAGTTGGAAATCCAACTAATGCAGCAGATGTTTCACATCATATATTAAATTTAGTTATAAGTAATGAATACGGTATGTATCATTGCACAGGTAAAGGCGAGTGCTCTTGGTATGATTTTGCAAAAGAAATTATAAGATTATCAGGAGTTAAGGCAACCGTTTCCCCTTGTAGTAGTGATGAATATCCAACACCAACTAAGCGCCCAGAATATTCTTCACTTGAAAATATGATGCTAAAAATAACAAACAACTATGAAATGCGACATTGGAAAGATGCTTTAAAATCGTATTTTGAAAATATGCCAGAGGATATAAAAGGAGAATTATTATAATGAAAAAATACCTAGTTACAGGTGGTGCAGGATTTATAGGATCAAACTATATTTTACATATGCTAAAAGCCCATAAAGATATTCTACTAGTTAATTTAGATAAATTAACTTATGCAGGAAATTTAGAAAATCTAAAATCAGTAGAAGGCGATAAAAGACATGTATTTGTTCAAGGGGATATATGTGATGAAGAATTAGTAAATCAGCTTTTTAAAGAATATAACTTTGATTATGTTATAAACTTTGCTGCAGAAAGCCATGTTGATAGAAGTATAAGTGATCCTGATGTTTTTGTTAAAACAAATGTTTTAGGAACAGTGAATTTATTAAACTGTGCAAAAAAATGCTGGGAAAAAGATGATGTTTGGAAAGAAGGCGTAAAATTTGTTCAAGTTTCAACTGATGAAGTATACGGCTCACTTGGTGAAACAGGATACTTCACAGAGGAAACCCCATTAGATCCACATTCTCCATATTCTTCAAGTAAAGCTTCAGCGGATTTATTTGTTAAAGCATATGCAGACACTTATAAAATGCCAGTAAACATAACAAGATGCTCAAACAACTATGGCCCATATCAATTTGCAGAAAAATTAATTCCATTAATGATTAATAATGCTCAAAACTTAAAACATCTTCCTGTATATGGAGATGGCTTGCAAATCCGTGACTGGTTATATGTTGAAGATCACTGTAAAGCGATAGACTTAGTTACACAAAAAGGCGTTTTAAGTGAAGTTTACAATGTTGGTGGACATAATGAGAGAACAAATGTTTTTATAGTTAAAAAAATAATTTCTATATTAAGTGAAAAAGTTAGCCCTGAAATAAATGAAACATTAATTAAGTATGTTGAAGATAGAAAAGGGCATGATAGAAGATATGGAATCGATCCAGAAAAAATCTATAGAGATTTAGGCTGGGAGCCACAGGTTATGTTTGAAGAAGGTATTGTTAAAACAATTAATTGGTATTTAGAAAATAAACAATGGCTAGATAATATCACTTCAGGAGATTACCAAAACTATTATAAAGAAATGTATAAAAACAGATAAAAAAATCGTTATCACACATAAAGTGTGATAACGATATAAAATTTATTGAGCTAATTCATCAATACAGTTTTTGCAAATGTTTTTTCCGTGTAAAGAAGTTAAGTCGTTAGTGTTTTGGCAGAACATACAGCTTGAATGATATTTTTTTAATACCACTGTATCGTTCTCAACGAAAATTTCAATTTCGCTTTTTTCCTCAAGACCTAAAATTCTTCTTGTTTCGATTGGTAAAACAAAACGTCCTACTTCATCAACTTTTCTTACAATTCCTGTTGCTTTCATACCTATACCCTTTTGCCTTTCATATACATTGATTGTTAATTTTGCTAAAATGGAAAAATATTAACTTAAAGTCAAAATAAAAGGAATATTTAACCTTTGCAAGTACAATTTTACAAAAAATGGTTAATAAAATCAATAGACTTAGTCTAAAAAAATACAAAAAATTACATAATAGGAGATAAAAATGAATATAAATAAAACAAGAACCAGATTTGCACCAAGTCCTACTGGATATATGCACGTTGGTAATTTAAGAACGGCATTATATGCATACCTTACTGCCAAAAGAAGTGGCGGTGATTTTTTATTAAGAATAGAAGATACCGACCAATCAAGACAGGTTGAGGGAGCTATTGAGATAATTTATAATACTTTAAAAGAAACTAATCTTTTATGGGATGAAGGTCCTGATATCGGAGGCGATTATGGTCCTTATATTCAAAGTGAAAGAAAAGAAATATATAAACAAAAAGCAAAAGAATTAGTTGAAACTGAAAATGCATACTACTGCTTTTGCACAAAAGAGCGCCTTGAGGAAAGTGCAAAATTAAAACAGCTTTCAGGGCAAATGCCAGGATACGATGGGCATTGCAAACATATTTCAAAAGAAGAAATCGAAGAGAATTTAAAAAATGAAATCCCTTATGTAATTCGTCAAAAAATTCCAACAGAGGGCACTACCTATTTTGATGATTTAGTTTATGGAAGAATTGAAGTTGAAAATTCAACTTTAGATGATCAAATATTATTAAAAGCAGACGGAATGCCAACTTATAATTTTGCAAATGTTGTTGATGATTATTTAATGAAAATAGATCCAGTTATTAGAGGGGCAGAATACCTTTCTTCAGCTCCAAAATACAATTTATTATATAAAGCATACGGCTGGGAAATTCCAAAATATGTTCATTGTCCACCAGTTATGAAAGATGCAACACAAAAGCTTTCAAAAAGAAATGGTGATGCTTCATATGAAGATTTAGTTGAAATGGGATATTTAAAAGAAGCTATATTAAATTATATCGCTCTTTTAGGATGGAGTCCAAAATCAGATAAAGAAAAATTCACATTAGCTGAATTAGTTGAAACTTTTGATCCTGCAAATATTTCAAAATCTCCAGCAATTTTTGACACTGACAAATTGAAATTTTTGAATGGCGAATATATAAGAGAATTATCAGTAGAAGAATTTAAAGAAAAAGCTATGCCTTACATTAGAAAAACTGTTAAAGGTGAATGTGATTTTGATGTTTTAGCAACTGTTTTACAAAAAAGATGTGAAGTGCTTGGCGATATTCCAGAACAAGTTGATTTTATTGATGAAATGCCAGAATATGATACAGAACTTTTTGTTAATAAGAAAATGAAAACTACTCTTGAAACTTCTAGGGTTTCACTTGAAAAAATCTTAGAAAAAATTGAAAATCTAAATGAATGGACAATAGATGCTATTCACGATAAGGTTTTTGAAGTTATAGCTGAATTAGAAGTTAAAAACGGGGTTGTTATGTTCCCATTAAGAGTTGCAGTTTCAGGCAAACAATTTACTCCTGGTGGCGGTATTGAGCTTGCAGTTGTGTTAGGGAAAGAAAGAACTTTAGAGAGAATTAAAATAGCTATTAATAAATTATAATTAAAAAAAACCGACAATTTTATATAATTGTCGGTTTTTTTATTGTAAAATATAATAAAATAATTTTCGATAAAAAATTTAAATTAATAAAGATATAATTTTATTATTATATGAAGGGAATAATAAAATTATGCTGAAAATTAAAAAAAAAATAATTAGGAAATTAAATAAAATAGACACCAAAGAGGCTTTTTTATACATAGGTTTGTTTTTATTTGGGCTGATAACGCCATTTGCAGGATACGATATTATAAAACTCTCAAGCTTAAGTTTAGTGTTTTTACTATGTTTTTCAAAACTTGAAACAGTTTTAGTTTTTTCAATATCATCATTTATATCTTTTGGACTAATGAGTTTATTAAATGGATATTATTTACCATACTTTATGGCTGTTGGGATATATGCAGTAAGTTATGCTTGGTTTACTAATAAAAAAATCAGCACACTTACAGCAGGAATTATTTTTATAATATTAAAATCTATAATACTGCATAACACATTTAGCTTTTCATATCAAATATTATTTTTTATTGAGTGTGTAATGCTTTTAATTCTGCCATATAGCGTAAAATCTGGGTTTTTAAATATTAAAAATGCAAAAACAATATTATCAATAGAAGATTATATAAATAATTTTTTGTTTTTAATTATTTTTGGAGCTGTTTTTTCTTTTATGTTTTCTAGTTATATTTATGCTGACATATCTGTTTTGCTTGCAATATCAATGTATTTTGCAATTCATCAAAAATTTGATTTAAGTTTTAATAGTTTATTATCTCTTTCGGCACTCTTAACAATAAGAGGTGATTTTTATATATTCTTTCTTTCGATTTTAGCTATTTATTTTATATCAATAGTTGCATCAAAAAAGAAATGGTGGCTAACTTATTTTCTAGGAAGTATTACAGCACTTATTATAAACGTTGTTCTTATTGGGATTTTTGCAAATTTTAAATTATTATTTATAAGCGAAATAGCTTTACTAATACTATTTTTTCTTAGTAAATTTGTTAAAATTGATGTTATACATATTGATACAGCAAGAGAAAACAATCAAAAAGATTATTATAAATTGGCTAGTAATTTAAATAAATTGCAAAAATCGTTAAATTTTTTAGGGAACACAATTGTTGATATAACAAAATTAAATGAAAAAACATTTAAAGAAATGCCTCTTGCAGATTTAGTTTCGCAAGAAGTTTGTAAAAAATGCAAAAATAATATGTATTGTTGGGTGCAAAAATACAGCCAAACGCAAGATGAATTCACAAAATATTCCAATAATTTAACTTTAAAAAATGAAACAGAATTTAGCGATTGGTTTTATTCATTGTGTGATAAATCTAGTTTGATTAAAAAAAGTTTTGAAGAAAATCAAAGACTTTTAATTACAAAAAGATATATAAAACAATCGCAAAAAAGTAATCAAAGATTATTGCAAACAGCTTTTTTAGCTATTTCCCACACTATTTCTGATATAGAAATTCAAAGCAGAAAAGGATATGATTATAATTCTAATATAACTTTTGAAATGGATAAATTTATACAATTATTAAATATTAAATCAAATTTTTGCTTAGCTAATAGAAATCCAGATAGCTTTACGCTAACCTCTTTAGATGAAATCGATACTAAGAATTTATTTAAAATTAAAAATAAATTAGAAACTTTATTTAATAAAAAATTCGAAGAGCCTAAAATGGAAAGACAAGGCAATGATTATATCTATGATTTTTTATCGCTTAGAAATTTTGATTTTGAAGTGTTTTTTGATAGTAAGGCATTTAATAATATTTGCGGAGATGAGTGTATTAGTTTTGAAGATAATAAAAAGATGTATTTATTATTAAGCGATGGAATGGGTACAGGAGTGTTTGCGGCAAAAGAAAGCAAAACTGTTGTTGCTATGGCAAAAAGCCTTTTGAAAGCTCAAATAGACGTATTTAAAGTGATAGAAATGATAAACCTTGCTATGAATTTAAAATCAAGTGGGGAAGTGGGAGCATCTATTGATATTTTATCGGTTGATAAATATACAGGTAAGGCTGTTTTAACAAAAGCAGGGGCGTCAGAAAGTGCTATTTTGCATTCAAAAGGTATGCAAAGATTATATAAAGACAGCCTACCACTTGGGATTTTAAAAGATACAAAACCAGCACAATATGAAATAGATTTAAAAGAAAATGATATAGTTGTTCTGGTGAGTGATGGGGCTAAAATTGAAAATAATTTAAAAAGTATGTATGATTTTAGTTGTGAAAAAATAGCTGATAATATAATGAAAACATCATCAAAAGATGATAAAACAGTTGCTGTTTTAAAAATGATTAAAGCGTAAAAAAAGGTATAATCGGCTTTTATTAAATAATCTTGAATCTCTTGCATTTCTATTTCTGTTTATATATAATAGTGATAAAGGTTATTTATAATAGGAAGGAATACTCAATGAATATTATCAAGATGTTGTTAAAATTAATTCTATTTATCCCTGCTATCATCGGAACATTTATGATTGTTGTTTTATATGCACCTAATATACCATTATCACTTTTAATTACCTTAATACTATTGTGGCTAGGTAGTGGTTTACTTGCATTCAATAGGTACATAGGTGGATTTGTTGGAATTATGTCACCAGTTCTTTTGCTAATCATTATGCAAGGAGAATTTATGCATATAAATCCAACACCTTATTCGATAATGTATATGGTTTTTTATGCTGTATGTGGATTTATTGTATTTAAAACCAACAAGAATATTTCTCGTTGAGCCGTGTATTATGAGCATACCCTTATATAAAAAACAAAGCTGACACTTTTATGTGTCAGCTTGTTTTTTGTTGATATATATTATTTGTTATTTTTTCTATATTGCAAAAAGCTTTCTAAAATAACAGTTGCAGCAACAGCATCAAGAACTTCTTTTCTTTTTTTGCCAAAAGTGTTTGTGTCAGTTAAAATATTTAAAGCTGATTTAGTGCTGCTTCTTTCGTCCCAACTTTCAACTGGGATATCTAGCATTTCAGTAAGTTCCTCTTTAACTGAAAGGCATTTTTGAGCTCTTTCACCATAGCTTCCGTCCATATTTCTAGGAAGTCCTATAATAAGCATTTCGGCTTTTAACTCTATTGCTTTTGAAGCTATTTTTTCAATAGCCTTTCTGGTGTTTTTTTCTTTTATAACTTCAACTGGAGAAGCTAAAAATTCAGTAACATCGCTTATTGCAACCCCTGTTCTGCTTTCGCCATAGTCAACAGCCATTATTTTCATAAAATATTTTCCTTAAAGATTTTTTTCTTTTAAAATATAAATCACTTGTTTTAAAATATAAATCACTGATTTTAGAATAATTTATAAAATAAATTATTCTAAAATTGGTTTCATCGTAGGGAATAAAACAACATCACGGATTGAAGTAGAGCCAGTTAGTAGCATAACTAATCTATCAATACCAATACCAATACCGCCAGTTGGAGGCATGCCGTAGCTTAAAGAATTTAAGAAATCTTCATCAACTTTATTAGCCTCATCATCGCCAAGGCTTCTTAAATGTTCTTGATATTCAAATCTTTCTCTTTGATCTATTGGATCATTTAATTCACTAAATGCATTAGCGTATTCTCTACCACCAATAAATAATTCAAATCTATCTGTGTAATCTGGATTCTCCATACTCTTTTTAGATAATGGAGAAATTTCAACAGGGTGATGAGTTAAAAATGTTGGTTGAATTAAAGTTGATTCAACATATTCTTCAAAGAATAAATTTAAAATTTCGCCTTTTTTAAAGTGAGCTGGGAAATTTAGATTTTTTTCTTTTGCTGAATCTCTTGCCATTTCATCTGAAGTGATTGTATCAAAATCAATGCCAGTAACATCTTTAACAGCTTGTTTCATTGAAATTCTTTTAAATGGTGAGTGAACATCATATTCAACGCCATCTAAAATAGGATTTACGCCTTCGCCTAAAACTTTAGTTGCAACATAACGAATTAAATCTTCTGATAAATTCATCATATCTTCATAATCGTGGTATGCCCAGTATAATTCCATCATAGTAAATTCAGGATTATGTCTAGTTGAAATACCTTCGTTTCTAAAAACTCTGCTTAATTCATAAACTTTATCAAATCCACCAACTATTAATCTTTTTAGATATAATTCAAGTGAGATTCTTAAATGCATAGGAATATCAAGAGCGTTGTGATGAGTGTCAAATGGTCTTGCTGTTGCACCACCTGGAACTGTTTGAAGTACTGGTGTTTCAACTTCTAAAAAGCCTAAGTTATCTAAATAGTTTCTTATTTCTTTTGTTATTTTACTTCTTTTAATAAATGTATCTTTAACATCAGGGTTGACTATTAAATCAACATATCTTTGGCGATATCTAAGCTCTGTATCTGTTAAGCCGTGCCATTTTTCAGGAAGTGGAGTTAGAGATTTTGCGAGTAGCTCAATTGATTTAACTTTTAATGAAATTTCTCCACGCTTTGTTTTAAAAACATCGCCTTCAACACCAATAATATCGCCGATATCATAAGTTAAAACTTCATCATAAACATCTTGACCTAAAGCGTCTATTCTAATATATAACTGGATTTTCCCAGATGCATCTCTTAAATCAAAAAAAGAAGCTTTACCCATATCTCTTTTAGACATAATTCTGCCTGCAAGTTTAACTGTGCGAGTTTCGTTTTCTTCATTAAAATTTGCTACTTCTTCGCCTGCATAAGCGTTAACTGGAAAACTTGTCTTATGAAATGGATCCTTCCCAGCTTCTTGCAAACTCTTTAATTTATTACGGCGCACCTGTAAAAGTTCGCTTAGATTTTCTTCTTTCTCTTCTGGTGAAAGATTTAAATTATTATCCATAATTCAAGACTCCTTTGATTTTTAAATTTTGTGCAAATACACATTAGTTCAATATATTATTTTAACACAAACACAAGATTTATTCAAGATAATTTAATAATAAAAAAAGAGCTTTTAAAAGCTCCTTTTTAGTCGTTTATCATAATTTTTTTAATTGTAAGATCGAATGTAGCTCCAGTTGGAAGTGTTATAGTAACTTTATCTCCAACTTTATGACCTTTTAGTGCAGAACCGATTGGTGAATCTTCGCTTATTTTTCCACTAAGTGGATCAAAACCTGTTGCTCCAACAATTTTGTAAGTGTCTTCATCTCCGTCGCCATCAACAACTACAACGCTAACACCAACGCCAACAATATTTTTAGATATATTATCTTTATTTACAATTTTGGCTTTTTTAAGTATAGAGTCTAATTCGATAATGCGTTGTTCAACAAGACCTTGTTCATTCTTTGCTTCGTCGTATTCGCTATTTTCTGATAAATCCCCAAACCCACGAGCTACTTTAATTTTTTCAGCAAGCTCATGACGCTTATCTGTTTTTAAGTATTCTAATTCTGTTATTAAATTGTCGTACTCTGGTTGCGTAAGTAAAATTTGATTATTCACTAGTGTTTATCTCCTTAAAACTAAGTAATAGCTATATTATATAGATTAGAAGGTTAATTGTCAATATCTAGCAATGTGAAAATTTAGATTATTTTTTATATTGTTGGTGAAAAATGGCAAAAGCTTAAAAACTAATGATTGTCACAATAAAAAAGAAGATTATATATACTAATATAAGAAAGATTGATATAAATTTTGCTAATCGTAGTTTGTATTAAAAATACCTTATAGAAAGGGGCAAACCTACATGGATAAAATATTAAAAATTGAAAATGTTTCGTTAAGGTATCAAACATTACAAGAGGAAACGATGGCTATAAAAAATATATGCTTTGATATTAATAAAGGTGATTTTGTGAGTTTAATAGGGCCTAGTGGATGTGGAAAGAGCTCTATGTTATCTATAATTTCAGGGAGTGTAAAAAAAGATACAGGAACAATTTATTTTCAACAGGAACAATTAGAGGGCTTTAATAATAAAATAGGATATATGCTTCAAAACGATAATTTATTGCCTTGGCGCACAGTTTACAAAAATATTTTACTAGGACTTGAAATTCAAAATAAACTATCAAAAGAAAATATAGACTATGCAGTTTCATTATTAAAAAAATATGGCTTGTGGGAGTTTTCTAATAGCTATCCTAATAGATTATCGGGTGGAATGAGGCAAAGAGTTAGCTTAATTAGAACTTTATGCGTAAAACCAGAACTATTATTATTAGATGAAGCCTTTTCAGCACTTGATTATCAAACAAGAATGAATGTTAGTGCTGATGTTTATAATATATTAAAAAATGAAGATAAAACAATGCTTATGGTAACTCATGATATAAATGAAGCTGTGGCTTTATCAAATAAAATAGTTGTTTTATCTAATCGCCCGTCAGTGGTTAAAAAAATAATAGATATAGATTTTTCAAAAGATAGAAACACGATTTCTATTAGAAATCAAACTAAATTTCAAAACTATGTTAAGGATATTTGGAAGGAGGTTTCAAGTTCTGATGAATTATAGAGAAGAGTATTTAAAAAAAATAAAAAAAGATAAAAATAATGTTAGATCATTTCAAATAGGAATAGTGATAGCTTTTTTATTAATTTGGCAATTACTATCATCTTTTAATATAATAGATCCATTTATATTCTCATCTCCTTTAAGAGTATTAAATTCATTCATACAGCAAATTAAACAGGATTTATTATATCATATTTCAGTTACAGTTTTAGAAACTATAATTGGATTTTCACTAGGAGTTATTATAGGATTTATAATAGCAACAGCAATGTGGTTTTCGAGCTTTTTAACAAAGGTTTTATCGCCGTTTTTAGTTGTTTTAAATAGTTTGCCCAAAATTGCTCTTGGGCCTGTTATTATAGTTTTTGCAGGAGCTGATATGAAATCAATTATATTAATGGCAGTTGCAATTAGTTTAATAGTTACAGTTTTGGAACTTTCAGGAGGATTTAATAAAACAGATAAAAATTTAATCACTACTCTTGAGAGTTTTGGAGCTAGTAAAAAAGCTGTGTTTTTAAAACTTGTATTACCGTATAATCTATCGGTTTTATTTCAAAGTTTTAAGATAAATATTGGGCTCAGTTTAGTTGGTGTTATAGCAGGTGAATTTTTAACATCAAAGGCAGGTCTTGGGTATATGATTGTGTATGCAGGGCAGGTGTTTAGGATGGATATTGTTATGATGAATGTTTTTATTTTAGGAGTGATTGCTTATTTAATGTATGCAGTTATAAATATAATAGAAAAAATGGTGATGAAGAATGTAAATTAAAAAATGTAATACAATATAGAAAGGTTTTAGTTTGGATAAAAGCAAACTATTATGGTATTTTTAAATGAAGAAAGTTGTTGCATTAATTTTAGCACTAGGTATGGTAACTGTTTTATTTTCTGGTTGCACTAAAGAAATATCTACAACGAATGAAAATACAAACAGTGAAGTAAAAGAAGAAGTAATTGAAAAACTAACTTTAAATGAAGTGACACACTCTATATTCTATGCTCCACAATACGCCGCTATTAGTGAAGGCTTTTTCCTTGAAGAAGGCTTAGAAATAGAGCTTGTAAATGGTGGTGGTGCAGATAATGTTATGACTGCTGTTTTAACAGGGGCTGCCGATATTGGCCTTGCAGGGGCAGAAGCTAGCATTTATGTTTACTTACAAGGAAAAGAAGACGCGCCAAAAGTTTTTGCACAGCTGACGGCTTGCGATGGCTCGTTTTTAATCTCAAGAGAAAATGAAGATTTTTCTTTTGATAATTTAATTGGTAAAACCATACTTCCAGGAAGAAAAGGTGGTATGCCTTACATGACGCTTTTATACGTTTTAAACCAAAATGGGCTTATTGTTGGAGAAGATGTGTTTTTTAATGATACAATAGAATTTAATGCAATGACAGGAGCTTTTGTAGCAGGGGAAGGAGATTATGTAACAGCATTTGAGCCTACGGCATCATCACTTGAAAGTGAAGGCGCTGGATATATTGTAGCCTCAATAGGAAAAGAAGGCGGAACTGTTCCATACACTGCTTATTTTGCTGCAGATGATGTATCGGATGATGTAATCCAAAGATTTACTAATGCAATAAAAAAAGGTCAAGAATTTGTTATGAATAATGATAGCGACACGATAGCTGAAAGTTTACAACCATTTTTCACTGAAACTTCTTTAGAAGAAATAGCATTAGTAGTTGATAATTATAAAGAAATAGGCGCTTATAGCGCTAGCCCTAATATGAAAGAAGAAGATTTTAATAGAATTATAGATATAATGAAAAATGCTGACGAAATAGACGAAGATATAACTATAAATTATAGCGATATAATAGATGATAGATTCTTTTAATAAAATAAAAAATTGCTTACAAATTAACTTTGTAAGCAATTTTTTTATTTTATTTGTGTAAAAGTTTCTGATTTTTCAAATTCTGTGATTTCAGATTGACTGTATGTAAAAGGAATTATTATAATTTGACCATCGATATTAAATGCTTGATAATCACCAGAATCAATATATTCAAAATAGCTATCTGTTTCATCAACTAAATAAATTGTGTTTTCATCAATAATGCCATTTGATAAATCATTAAAAACAGATAAAATAAATTCATCTCTTCTTTCATTTACTGCCCTAGCTTCAAATGCAACGTTAACTTTCATATCGCTATCTTTTTTAGCAGCTTTAATAGCGAATTCAATAGCTCCATTATTTATTGTGCTTCCATTAGATAAGGATATAATTGAGTTAAAATCATTAAAAATTGTATCCCAAGCGTCATCACTAACAAGCGAAGATACAGTGTGCTGATTTTCTAAATCACCTTTAGTTTTAAAGTAATTATTTTTCATTGAAATAGCAGGATAAATATCATAAACTTGGATAAATATAATAGCAATTAATATAAAAGTGCTAACAGATTTTGATTTTATTTTTGATATGCAAAATATAGAAACTACATAAAATAAATAATGCAAAAGCCAGCCGAATCTTCCGCTAGCTCGAAATATAGAAGCAAGATTTAGAATGTTATTTGGAAGGGTAATATCGATTAAAGTGAAATTGTGAAATGTAACTTTATTAGTTATAGCAAATAAAGTTAATATTATAGTAACTATAATTAAACCATAAGAAGATTTTAAAATATTAAACACTTCTTTTCTTATATTTTTAAATATTACGATTAAAATTAATGCTATTAAAAGTGATAATATTACTCCAAATCCTAAATAATTAAAAGATTCAATTTGGAATATAGTTGAAATTCCTAAAGGATTACGAATATTGGACCAATTTTCAATTCCTTTACTAATTGGATTGAAATAAGAGTTTAAGTTTAATGAATAAAGCCCATAACCTATATCGCCAGCACTATCAAATGAGTAAAACGCACCTATAATATATCCAAAAGCTAAAGTTGTTAAAAGGCTGATAAAAATAAAAGAAGCTGATTTTAAAAATTCTTTTTTTATGAATCCCCATTCTAAAAACATAGCGAATGAAATCCCAAAAGTAAAAGGGAGGAAATAGGGATGAATTGCGATTGTTAGAGTGTTTATAATTATAAGTGGTAAGGAATTTTTAATCGTCCACTTTTGTTTGTTTTTAAAATAATAATATAAAGAGGCAATTATTAAAAAATGAGCAGATAAAGCTGTATGGCGAAATGCTCGTTCCATCATTACAGGAGAAAATGAGAAAATCATTGCCGACAACATATTTAAAACAAAATTGTCAATAAATAAATTCATTAATAAAGCAGAAAATCCACCCATTAAAGTATAGGATAAAGCTACAAAAATTCCGAAAAATTGAAAAGTGCTAGGAAGAATTGGAGATAATATTTTAAAGAATATACTAAAAAGTGGGATTGAGTCGGTATATGAAACGCTAGTACCATAAGGGAAAGCAGCATTTAAACTAACTCCTAAAGGGAACTGCCAATCAGATTGACGATATAACATCCAGCCAGCGTAGTGTTGAGCGATATCATTTTCAATAAATCCAACTGAGCAAAAGAAATCGTTTGTTACAATTAAAGGAGTAATAGTGAAAACAAAAATAAAAACTAAAAACCCTATAAGTGAGCCTGTTAGAAATATAGAAGATGTGTTTTTATTTTGTTTAAAAAAAATATTCATAGTATAAATCCTTTTTAATTGATATTAAATATTTTAGCATATCTTAA
The DNA here is from genome assembly GCA_964369915.1 of uncultured Oscillospiraceae bacterium. Taxonomy (GTDB): domain Bacteria; phylum Bacillota; class Clostridia; order Oscillospirales; family Ruminococcaceae; genus RGIG3102. The sequence continues at coordinate 24,258 of CAYJGG010000024.1, forward strand.
AAAAAAACACAAATAAAAACTCTGCTATTAGCTTATTACTCATAAAGAAACTTTAATAAAATACTAAAATATAAGGAATGGCGTGAGCCATTCCT
>CAYJGG010000025.1:0-23721 GCA_964369915.1 uncultured Oscillospiraceae bacterium
GCACTTCCTTGGTAAGGAAGAGGTCGGCAGTTCGAGTCTGCTTAACAGCTCCAAAATTTAAAAAAGCTAGGATTTTCCTAGCTTTTTTTATTTTATTTCTTTTGAGTTTTATATTTTTTAATTGCAAATAATAATAACCACACTAAAGCTGTAAGAATTAAAATAAGTGGAAAATCTACTAATATTTGATATGTTACACTACTCCAGCCCATTATTAAAATATGGCTTATAACATATGCTGTAAAAAGTAAAATAATTAAATCAATTATATTTTTTAGTTTTATATTTTTTTTAAATAATAACCTAATTATAACTAAAATTATAATTCCTATTATTGCCATTGAAAAATAATAATTTAAAACAAGCCTTGGCACTGTCACTGTGCCACTATATTCTCCGTTAGGATTCATCCCGTAAATCACTTCATCTTCTCTGCCTGAATTTGATACATAATATATTGTTTTAATTTCTTCGCCATTTGGATTAACAGTGATATTTTGATACCTTACACTTTGGGTTAAGTATAAGAAATCACTCGTGTAAATACTTAAATCATAAACATCTTCCTCATATTCATATAATTCATACGCGCCTAAAAAAGAAAGAGATACAATTCCTTCGGCTGATGTAGTAATTTCAATATTAGAATATGGATAATCAATATAATCACGTTTTGATAAGTGTGCAAAATTAGTTATCATAAAAATTATAACAATTAAAGCCACTATTAAAATGGAATACCTTTTATCTTTATTTATCATTCTTTTTAAGTTGCTAATATTTTTTTTATCTTCATTTTCATCAATCATAATTTTAGAAGATATAAAATTAGTTTTTAAATTTTCATATTCTTTTTTACAATTTTCACATTCATTTAAATGATTTTCAACTAATTCTTTACTGCTATCACTTAATATTTTATCAATATACAAAGGCAATAAATCTTTAATTACATCGCAATTTATTCTATTCATTCTCGCTTTCCTCCATTTTTATTAATATTTGTTTTTTTGCTCTAAAAAAAGTTACTCTAGCCCAGCTCTCGCTCTTTTTAAAAATAGAACTAATACTAATATAATCTAAATCACCAAAAAACCGAAGCATAAAAACCTCTTTATAAGGCTCATCAATCTCGTGTAAAATTTTTAAAACTTTCAAATATTCTTCTTTTGATATTAAATCTTCTAAAACATCCCCACTTTGTGTATTTTCATATTCATCTATTTCATAGGGTGAAAATTTCTTTTGGCGATTATAATATGTATAGTAGGTGTTTTTAGCTATTGTAAAAAGCCAAGCTTTAATATCTTTTTTTCCATCAAATTCATCAATATTTTTCATAGCTTTTAAAAAGGTGTCGCTAGTTATATCTTCTGCTATAGATTTATTTTTTGATAAATTATAAATAAATCTGTAAACATCTTTAAAGTAAAGAGTATATATTTTTTCAATATCCAAAATTATTCCCCCTTTCACATAATTAACTAACGAAATTAAGTTTTGTTACAAATTATTTTAATTTTATTTTACTTCTTTAATTTATAAATATCAATACAAAAAGAGCAAAGGATTAAATTCCTTTGCTCTTTTAATATTATTAATTTAATTAAAATTCAGTTTTTGCTTTAATGTAAGACGCTAGTTCTTCGATTTTAATTCTTTCTTGTTGCATAGTATCTCTATCACGAACAGTTACACAGCCATCTTCAAGGCTTTCAAAGTCGTATGTGATACAAATTGGTGTTCCGATTTCATCTTGACGACGATATCTTTTACCAATAGAGCCTGTTTCATCAAAATCAATCATAAACTCTTTTTGCAGTGCTGTATACACTTCGCTAGCAGATTCACTTAATTTTTTACTTAAAGGCAGAATAGCCGCTTTATATGGCGCTAGAGCTGGATGCAGTCTTAACACTGTTCTAACATCGCCTTCTGCAACTTCTTCTTCATCATAAGCATCACATAAAAATGCAAGTGCAACTCTATCTGCACCTAGTGAAGGCTCTATAACATATGGGATGTATCTTTCATTAGTTGTAGGATCAAAATAATCAAGACTTTTTCCGCTTTCTTCTTGATGGCGAGATAAGTCATAATCTGTTCTATCAGCAATACCCCATAATTCACCCCATCCAAACGGGAATAAATATTCAATATCAGTTGTTGCATTTGAATAAAATGATAGTTCTTCAGCTGAATGATCACGAAGACGCATATTTTCTTTTTGCATATTTAATGAAAGTAAAAAGTTTTCGCAGTAATCTTTCCAAAATTTAAACCATTCTAAATCAGTGCCTGGTTTGCAGAAAAATTCAAGTTCCATTTGTTCAAATTCTCTTGTTCTAAAAACAAAGTTACCTGGTGTAATTTCGTTTCTAAAACTTTTACCCACTTGAGCAATACCAAATGGTACTTTTCTTCTTGTTGTTCTTTGAACATTACTAAAATTAACAAATATACCTTGTGCTGTTTCTGGACGAAGATAAACTTCATTTTTCGCATCTTCAGTAACACCCATAAATGTTTTAAACATTAGATTGAATTTTCTAATATCAGTAAAGTTTGTGCTATCACATTCAGGGCATTTTATTCCTTTTTCTTTAATGAAGTCACTCATATCTTCAAAAGTCATTGTTTCTGCAGATTCGCCTGTTGCATCTTCAATTAATTTATCTGCTCTATGGCGAGTTTTACAATCCTTGCAATCCATTAAAGGATCAGAAAATCCTCCAACGTGTCCTGATGTAACCCAAACTTGTGGATTCATTAATAGTGCTGAATCAAGGCCTACATTATATGGGCTTTCTTGCACAAATTTTCTCCACCAAGCTTTTTTCACATTGTTTTTAAATTCAACGCCTAAAGGACCATAATCCCAGCTATTAGCAAGCCCACCATAAATTTCGCTACCTGCAAACACAAAGCCACGATTTTTACAAAGAGCAATTATTTTTTCCATTGTTTTATCTTGATTTAACATATTATTTTTCCCTTTCTAAATATGCTTTATTATTTATAACTAAATTATATTTTATCTTTATTTTTATAAATAGTCAAGCAATATTATCTCATACTCTCTTTTATAACTCTTAAAACGTTTTCACTAGTTATTTTTTCAATATCACTTTCTGTAAACCCTGCTTTTTCTAAGGCTATGTATAAAAGCGGCATCTCTTTAGTATTAGATATTTCTTGTGTGCCCCCAATTCCATCAAAATCAGAGCCAATACCTAAAGAGTCTATTCCTGCTTTATTTACTATGTGTTTTGCATGAATTATTAAATCTTCAATTTTGGTATGAGTTACATATTTTTCTTCTGACACAAAAGCTGGGCAAAAATTAAGCCCTGTTACACTTCCTGTATCGCCTAAGGTTTTCAGCATATCATCGGTTAAGTTTCTTTGATGATTAGTTACCATTCTAGCATTTGAATGAGTGGCTAAAAAAGGTTTTTTTGAATATTTTGCAACATCATAAAACCCACCGTCTGATAAATGCGAAACATCAATTATCATTCCTAACTCATTCATATATTCAACTGCAGTTATACCAAATTCTTTCAATCCATTTTTACAGTTTTTAAAATCATTTGGGTATCCAATGCAATTTTCGCCATTCCATGTTAATCCAGCTACTCTAACACCTTTATCATAAATATTTTTAATTTTTTCTAAACTGTTATTAAAAACCCTTGAATCTTCGAGCGTTAAAATTGCACTCAGTTTATTATTATCTTTATTATGGATAATATCATTATAATTTAAAGCGATATTAATTAAATCATTATGAGTTTTTATTTCTTTATAGAATTCTTCAGTTAACTTTTTAAAATATTCATCATCAGAAACTTTCATATCTTTTTCAGGTGGAAAAAACACAGCAAAAAACTGTGCAAGATTTTCACCTTCTTTCAGTTTTAAAAAATCAACTTGCATATCATTTTTATATAAAGAGTGATTTTCTTTTAATAAAAAATGCATTAATGTATCGCAATGCATATCAATAAATTTCATACATATCTCCTTTAAATTTATTTTACTTTTTAATAATTATACTATTATTTATTTTCTTTTACAATTACTAAAAATAAAACAGCAATTAAAATTAATTGCTGTTTTTAATTATTATTTATTTATTTTTGCCTTTAAATGTGTATCCAATAGCCATTACTATAAAGAATAATACAAGATATACATAAACTGCAAAGCCATGACTTATAAATGCTGCATATATCATAAATAATGCTCCGCAAACAGAAAGTGTAGGTGCTAGAATTTTTGAAATAAATGATGCATCTTTAATGTTTTTTATCATCCAAATAAATATAGGAATATATAAAGCATACATTGTTACTATTGGCAGTTCAGAAACATCTAAAAATATTCCCCACCAACCAGCAAAATTTCCATACCATAAAAATATATAAAGTTCTGCTAATAATAAGCCTAGTATTGCTGAATTTGTTGGCATATTAGTTACGCTATCTACTTGAGAAAACACTTTGGGATTTGGTCCCATTCCTCTTGCAGATAATGAATATAATCCCCTTGTACATCCAAGCATTAACCCATTTAATGTTCCAAGGCAAGAAATAACTACGAAAACTAATAATAAGCTACCACCTAAATTACCTAAAACTTTAATAAAAGCAAGTTTTACTGCAGCTTCACCACCAGCCATAAATTCAGCCGTTGGCATCGCGCCAGCTAGCCCAATAAAATAAGCTATATAAACTACCACAATAACAATTGTGCCACCTACTAATGCTATTGGTAAATTTTTCTTTGCATCTTTTAATTCTGCGTTTATACTAGTTGCAATTATCCAGCCTTCATATGCAAACGCTGTTGCCACAACACTTGTTAAAAGTGGATTTTGTGTAGCAGATTGCGTTGTAACAGCTGTAAAATTTTCTATAATTTGACCATTTAATAAGCCTGTGATTAATCCAACTACTGCAAGTGTTACAAGCGGTATTAATTTAATAACCGTCGTTGAAACTTGGAATTTGCCTGCTAATATTGGTGATAACGCATTAATAGCATAAATAGCTATTAAATAAAATGCAGCTATCATAAAAGTTGCAGAACCTGTATCTGCATTTTCAAAAGAAAGAATAACTGCTGTGTATTTAGCTGAAACCCATGCAAGTACACCAGTTAAAGCTGGATAATAAATTGTTGTCATAAACCAGCCCACTAAATATCCATATGTTTTTCCTGCTGCTGCTTCTGCATAATCAACAATTCCATTAACATTTTCATATCTTGCAGCTAAAACTGAGAATGTGTATGCAGATACCACCATAATCGCTCCACCAATTAGCCATGCAATTATACCTAGCCCCACATCTCCATTTGTTGCATTTAAAACTTTTTCCGCTTTAAAAAACACACCACTACCAATAACAATACCTATAACCATTGCAATCGCTGTTGGAAGTCCATATTTTTTTTGTAAATTTTTTTCCATAATATTTCTCCTTGCTTTTCAATAAAATATGTCTTTTTTAACATATAAATTAATACTTTTATCTTAATGAAAATTACTATTAGGATTTATATTAACATTTACATATAAAAAAGTAAAGGATTTATTTTAAAATCCACCAATTTCATAACTAAATTTTCTTTATTACATCAGTAAATTTACATCATTTACGCGTTTGTAATCAAAAAAATTGGTTATTTTGACAATTTCTTTAAGAAAATGCAAATTTTTTGTATTTTTTTTAAATTTTCTATTTATTTTTTTATTAAAATGTAGTAAAATTAATATATTAAAGTTGATTGAACTACTTCAGTCTTTATTTTCGCTTTTTAAGGAGAACAATACAAATGAAAAATTTAAAAATCAAAGCAAAATTATTAGTATCACTAGGAATTATTGTTTTGCTAATTATTTTTAGCAGTTATTCTTCAGTTACAAGTTCACAAGAAATTCTTGGTAGAATTTCAAATTTTAATCAAAACGGTTATGCTCTTTCAACCGAGGTTTATGAAACAAGGCTTACCTTTGAAAACAGTATGGCACCTTTAGCTTTAGCCGTTATCGGGCAAGATGCTGCTAGCTATGAAGTTTCACACCAAGCTGCGGTTAGCAATACTGAAGCATCTGTGGCAGTTTTAAATGATTTACTTGTGGATTCTGGTACTCAAGAAATTTTAACATCCACACAGGCTACTCTTGAATTAGTTAATGAATTTTCAGCGATAGAAGCTGAATTATATGGTTTAGTTATGGATGGCAATTTCGAGTCTGCTGAAGCATTATTTTTTGGTGAATTTTTATCAATTTATGATGAAACCCGCCTCACTTTTGAAGGTTTATCAAATGAAATTTCTGCCACTGCCGGCACAGCTATGAACGGAATAGTAACATATAGTAATAGTAATGTTATTGCATTAATAGTTATTGCTGTACTTACATTAGTATTCACTCTAATTATCAGCATTATGTTAACTAAAAATCTAACAAGACCAGTTGCTGAAATTGAAGCTGCTTTCACTTCTTTAGCTCAAGGTAATTTATCACAAGCACAAGTAACATACGAATCAAAAGATGAGTTTGGTATACTTGCTGAAAATATTAGAACTACTATTTCAAACTTACAAACTGTTATTAATGATGTTAGTGAGAAATTAGCTTCTTTATCAGAAGGTGATTTTAATATCGACACATCAAACGCAGATGCTTATATCGGCGAATTTAAAGAAATTAGCACTTCAACTGCAAAGTTTGTTGAAAAAATCAACACTACTTTATTACAAGTTAACGAAGCTGCTAATCAAGTTTCTGTTGGATCAGAACAAGTTGCTGCTGGTGCACAAGCTTTAGCTCAAGGCTCAACAGAGCAAGCTAATTCAATCCAAGAGCTTGTTGATAACGTTACAGATATTTCAGGACAAATCTCATCAAATGCTAATAATGCAAAACAAGCAAGCGTTGCTGCTCAAAAATCTAACCAAGCTATAGTTTCAAATAATGAACAAATGAAATTAATGATGGATTCAATGAATGAAATTGATTCAAAATCTAAAGAAATTTCAAAAATTATTAAAACTATCGAAGATATCGCTTTCCAAACAAATATCCTAGCTTTAAATGCTGCTGTTGAAGCTGCAAGAGCTGGTTCTGCTGGTAAAGGATTTGCTGTTGTTGCTGATGAAGTTAGAAATCTAGCTGCAAAATCTGGTGATGCTGCAAATAATACAACTCTATTAATCGAAGCTTCAATTAATGCTATCAATAAAGGGGTATCTTTAGCGCAATCAACGGCAGATAGCCTACTTGAAGTTGTTGATGATGTTAAACTATCAAGCGATTTAATGAGTGAAATTTCAAATGCTACAAACGAGCAAGCTACTGCTATTGAGCAAGTTACTCTAGGACTTGATCAAATCTCAGCTGTTGTACAAACAAACTCTGCTACAAGCGAAGAGAGTGCTGCTGCTAGTGAAGAACTATCAAGCCAAGCACTATTACTACAACAATTAATTTCAACATTCCAATTAAACGCATCAAAAGACGCTTTATCAAACTACTCTAATTTATCAGTTCCATCTGTAAATTATGAAGAAGTTGATGAAAGCTATGAATCACTTGATTTTGATACAGACGATAAATATTAATTAACATTAAAAACAGCCACTTACTTTTGTAAGTGGCTGTTTTATTTTATATTAGTTTGTAATTTTATTGTAAATTATTCTAATTCCCCTCTTAACTGTAAAGGGAATATTTTTGATTTACTTTTTATCTAAAATAAAATTTAAGATTTATATTATTGTAGGATATTATAAATAATTTCTGCTTTAAATAAATCTCCATCAACTGTTATTTCAAGCTCTGCACCTTGAGTAGATGCAAGGCTTTGAGCAATAGAAAGGCCAAGCCCGTTTCCTTCTGTGTTTCTTGATTCATCCCCTCTAACAAATCTTTGCATTAATTCATCAGCTGAAATATTTAGCTGCATTTTTGAAGTGTTTTTAATTATAACACTTACCGATTTTTCATTATTAGTAACATCAATATACACCCTTGTGTTTTCAAGAGAATATTTTAATATGTTAATCATTAAATTATCAATAATTCTATTTAAATGCTTTGGATCTGCCTTAATAACTAAATCTTCTTTTGGATAATTTATAATTAAATTTAAAGAGTTTTCTGTTAATTTTTCTTTATATTCGCCCTCAATTTGTCCTAATATAACAGACACAAAAACATCTTCTAAATTTGATTCAATATTTCCAGAATTTATTTTTGAAGCATCAACTAAATCTGTTGTAAGTCTTTTTAATTTTTGAGTTTGCCTTTCTAAAACTTCTACATATTCATTCACTGTTTCATCTTGAATATTTTGCTTTTTAATTAAATCAACGTAATTAATAATTGAAGTTAGTGGAGTTTTTATATCGTGAGATACATTTGTTATAAGTTCTGCTTTTAATCTCTCACTTTTGATTTTCTTTTGAGTTGCCTCTTCTAGTCCTTCATTAATTTTATTTAGATTTTCTGCCATTTCTTTAAAATCTAAAATCATATATTTTGTGTCGGTTTTATAATCTAAATCGCCTTCTGATATTTTTTTAATGCTCGATTTTAAATTTGCAAGATAAAAATATGTCATCATAAAAATCACAGCTGAAATTATCATTGCAATTGTCCAAATAAAATATGAAGACACCAGTCCTATTAAAGCCATAAACCCTAAAATAATTAATATCAAACTAGCTTTTAAAACTAATGGTATTTCTAAAAATGCATATTTTATTACTCCCATAAAATATCTTATTGGCGATAGTAGCCATTTTAGCACGATATAAGTGATTGAATTAGAAATTAAAGTTTTTGATTTTAATCTAACTACAATAGTTAGAAATGATATTAACTGAATTAAAACAATAAAGAAAAGCGATAATAAAACTAAAGTGAAAGAAATTTCATAATAAAAAGTTATATAAGTGCAAATTAAACCTGTTAGAAATATATTAAAAGCTATTCCAATTTCAAGAGGAAATCTATCAATAATAGATAATTTAATCTCATTACTGTTATTATCTTTACCCACTAATAAAATCAAAATAAATAACGATAATGCAGTAATTATAGACGAAATTATTATTGCGAATTCTGTGTAATCTCGAGTGTTATACATAAACTCTAAGCCTTCTTGAATGCCTTTAGGGTCTACATAACCTCTATTAAAAGATTCTCCAACATGTAATTCGAGTATAAAGCTCTCCACACCAGGACCTGAGTATCCACTTAACTCAATTACATTATAGGATATCCCAGAATAGTCTGAAGGGACATTATCATAGACAACATCCCCATCGATTGTAGTTAATCTAACCGCTACCTCTTCTAAATTATAACTCTCAATATAATAAATTAACTCTTCATAGTCGCTTACAGTATTTTGATTAGTGTATAAATCCACTATATTTTCTATATATATATCTGAATACTCTTCATTATTACCTTCGTAAAACTCCTGATATGTGTTATATCCTTCAAAATCCCATTCTGTTGCTATACCTTCTAAAGTCGAACCGATTATAAAAGCACATATTGAAACAAGAGCAAAAATAAACGCAATTACTCTAATTATAGTATTTCTCATTTTTTGCACTCCTTTTAATTAAATATACTGCTCCTAAAATACTAGAAACTAAAACTAAACTTTTAACTATTTTTTTCATATTTACAGCCATCCCTTTCTACTTGAAAAAAGAATCAAATTTATATCCTTGTCCCCAAACCACTTTAATGTATCTTGGCTCGGCTGGATTAATTTCGATTTTTTCTCGTAAATGTCTTATGTGAACAGCAATTGTATTTTCAACACCTACAGGAGAATCACTCCATATTTCTTTATAAATATCTTTTGGAGAAAAAACTCTATCTGGATTTTTCATTAATAATTTAATAATATCGTATTCTGTTGGAGTAAGTTTTACTTCTTCTGTATCAACAGATAAACTCTTTGCTTTATCATCTAAAACAATCCCACCTATAACAATACTATCTTCATTTAATATTTTTGCACCTAGCTGTGTATATCTTCTTAATTGTGATTTAACTCTTGCAATAACTTCTATTGGATTAAACGGCTTTGTGATGTAATCGTCAGCACCGCTATTAAGCCCTTTTATTTTATCGCTATCTTCGCTTTTTGCTGTTAAAAGAATAATTGGAGCATTTGAAAAATTGCGCATTTTTTCCATTGCTTCAATTCCATCCATAATTGGCATCATTATATCCATTAAAACTAAATGAATATCATTATTTTTAACTATTTCAAGAGCGTCTTTGCCATTATAAGCTTTTAAAAAAGTATATTCTTGCATACCTAGATAAATTTCTAAAGCATTAACAATGTCTTTTTCATCATCACAAATTAAAATATTATACATAGTTTATTTTATCCTTTTCTTTTTACAGTGATAAATATCTCTTTTGCTGTTAGATATATTTTCTCATAATTAATATTAATAATAAAGTGGGTAAAATCTTAAGAAATTCTTAAAATTTATTGTTTTCGATATTATTATACCACAAATATAAAATAAAAAGCATAGAATATTCTATGCTTTTTAATATTAATTTTCTGTTTCTTCTATTGGTCTTTCATCAGTGAATTCTAATACTTTTGGCGATATAGCTATTTCAGGCATTAATTCATTTGAAATTGCCGCAAGCATCTCTTCAATTTTTGCAACATCTTCTTCTGGGAATCTATTTTTTATCCTTTTCATAACCACTGAAATATATTCATAAGTAATTCCTGTGTATTGCAGATATTTATCGCTCACTTCTAAATAAAATTCTCTTTTATCATCTTCATTTTGAATTTTATTTATATACCCTTTTTTTATTAGGCTATTTATTTTATAAGCTGCGTTTGGTGAAGAAATTTGAGCAAAATCAGCAAACTCTTTAACTGTTGGTCTGCCTAATGCATAAATCACTTCCACACAAAAAGTTTCTACTACTGAAAGGCTAGCTTCTCTATTTTCGAAATTTCTAAAAACGGATTGGTAAAACTTTAATTTAAATTTTGTATATACTTCTGCAAAATATCTTTCTAACATGTCTACTGCCCTTTCAATAATTTAATCTACTACTACAAACGATAATTCACCTTGTGCTGCAATTTTTCCATTAACTATTGCTTTTGCTTGACCATATCCAATCGGCCCACGTCTTTTTGTTAAAACGCATTCTAATTCAATTACATCACCTGGTACTACTTGTTGTTTAAATCTTGCATTTTTAATTCCACCGAATAGCACTTTTTTGCCTTTGTATTCTTCTAGTGATAAAATTGCAACCGCACCAACTTGTGCAAGTGCTTCTATTATTAAAACTCCTGGCATAACTGGATACTGGGGAAAATGCCCTTGATAAAAATATTCTGTTGATGTAGTTGTTTTAATTCCTTTTGCTGATTCACCAGGAATTAATTCCACTATTTTATCCACTAATAAAAATGGATATCTATGAGGAATAATCTCTTGGATTTGCATACTATTTAATTCCATATTATAACCTTTCTTTTACCTTTTGTCAAATTTTGTTATACTTTTTTAAATATAAGTGAAGCATTATGTCCGCCAAAACCTAAAGAATTCGACATTCCATATTCTGTATTTATATTACATTTTTCATTTTTAACAACGTTTAAGTCGCAATCTTCGTCTTCTACTTTATATCCAATAGTAGGAAGAGCTATTCCTGTATTTAGTGATAATTGAGTCATAATCCCTTCAACAGCACCCGCTGCACCTAATAAGTGTCCTGTCATTGATTTAGTCCCTGAAATTAAAGCGTTATTTGCTTCATCTCCAAAAGCAAGTTTTATGCTCATTGTTTCACATTTATCGTTCATAGGAGTGCTTGTTGCGTGTGCGTTAATATATCCAACATCTTTTGGAGTTAAATTCGCATCAATCATAGCTTCTTTCATCGCTCTAGCAGCTCCTGAACCATCTTCTGATGGGGCTGTCATATGAAAAGCATCACAAGTTGAGCCGTAACCCACCACTTCACCTAAAATTGTAGCTCCTCTTTGTACTGCGTGTTCATATTCTTCTAAAACAACAACGCCAGCACCTTCACCCATAACAAATCCATTTCTTTCTTTATCAAAAGGAATAGATGCTCTTTTAGGATCTTGGCTTTCTGAAAGCGCTCTTAGTGAAGTAAATCCACCCATACCAAGCTCTGTTATACTAGCTTCAGTACCACCACAAACCGAAACTTCGGCATATCCATCTCTTATCATTCTAAAAGATTCTCCGATTGAGTTTGTAGAAGATGCACAAGCTGTAACTATACTAATACAGCTTCCTTTTAAATTATGTGCAATAGCAACAGCACCTGATGCCATATTTGAAATAGCCATAGGTATAAAATAAGGCGACACTCTATCAAAGCCTTTTTCTAAGCCTTTTGAATGTTCTTTTTCTATTTCATAAATACCACCAATACCACTAGCTATATTTACACTGCATCTAGTTTTATCTGTATTTTCATCTGTTATTCCACTTTGCTTAATCGCTTCATCTGCTGCGATTAAAGTATATTGAGTGAATAGTGCGTATTTTCTTAAATCTTTTTTATCTATAAAATCAGCAATATTTAAATTTTTAATTTCTGCTGCAATTTTAACTTTACTATTCTCTGTATCAAATTTTGTTAAAAAATCAATTCCACAAACTCCGTTTGTAGCATTTTCCCACATTTCATTAACTGTATTTCCAATAGGTGAAACTGCACCCATACCAGTTATTACAACTCTTCTTCTCATAATAAAATCCTTTCTTAATTAGCTTTATTACATATGCATTCCGCCATCAACAGATAGCACTTGACCCGTTAAGTATTTTGAATCTTCGCTTGCTAAAAATCCAACAACTCTTGCAACATCACTAGGTTCTCCAAATTTATTTAATGGAATTTGTGATAGCATTTTTGTTTTAATATCTTCTGAAAGTTCTGCTGTCATATCTGTTGAAATAAATCCTGGTGCAATAGCATTAACATTAATATTTCTTGCTGCAACTTCTCTTGCAAAAGCTTTTGTCATGCCTATTACGCCAGCTTTACTAGCACAATAATTTACCTGTCCTGCATTTCCTAAAAGAGCAACAACGCTTGCCATATTAATTATTTTACCTGATTTTTGCTTAATCATTGTTCTTGAAACTGATTGCATCATATTGAATGTGCCTTTTAAATTAACATCAATTACTGCATCAAAATCTTCAGGAGTCATTTTCATTAAAAGACCATCTTTTGTTATTCCTGCATTATTAACTAATATATCAATAGTTTTAAATTCTTTAATTGTTTCTTCTGCTATTTTTTGGCAATCTTCATATTTTGAAACATCGGCTTGAATTAGTAAAGTTTTCACGCCAAAAGCTTCGCATTCTTTTGCTGTTTCTTCTGCTGCTTGTTTACTTCTTGAATAATTGATAACAATATTAGCACCTTTTTTTGCAAGCTCTAGGCAAACTGCTTTACCTATACCTTTTCCTGCACCTGTAATAATGGCTGTTTTATTAAGCATAATTTAATTCCTCATTTATATTTTTGTTTAATATTTTATATGTTTTTTAATTCTTGAACTGTTTTATTATAAGATTCTACATCTTCTATATTATAAACTTTAATTTCTGGTGCTGTTTTTTTAATAAATCCAGCTAAAGTTTTCCCTTGACCAATTTCAATTACAGTGTCTATTCCTGCATTTTGCATATATCTAATCGAAGCTTCAAAATCCACTGGATTTTTAACTTGCAATGCTAAAAGCAGCTTTAATCTATCAATATCGTCTGTTGCCTGGGCTATTGTGTTTAATACAACTGGAATTAAAGGTTTATTAAAGTTTTCGTTTTCAAATCTTTCTTGAAGTTTTTGATAAGCAGGACTCATTAGAGTTGTGTGAAAAGCGCCTTCTGTTTCTAAATAGATAACACGTCTTGCGCCTTTTTCTTGGCATAAAGCCGCCGCTTTTTCAACAGCCGCTCTTTGCCCTGAAATTACAATTTGACCTGGACAATTTATATTAGCAACACTAACTATTCCATGAGTGTTAACTGTTTTACAGCATTCTTCTATTATTTTTTTATCTAGTTGTAGAATTGCTGCCATCTTGCAAATTAGCCCTTCTGAGGCGTCTGTCATAGCTTTTGCTCGATAATTAATAATATCTATAACCTGCTCTTTACTAAATACACCTGCTGAATATAAAGCTGAATACTCTCCAAGGCTTAATCCCATAGACATTTCTGGAATTATTCCATCATTTTTAAGCATATCAGTTACACCTACTGCAAATGCTGTCATAATTCCTTGAGTATTTATTGTTTTTGATAAGTCTTCCATTGGGCCATTAAAAGCAATATCTTGTTTTTCTTTATTAAGTAAATCAAATGCCGATTTAAATATGTCGTTTTCTTTATAAAAATCTTTACCCATGCCAACTTTTTGACTTCCTTGACCTGAATATACAAATCCTAATTTCATAAAAGTATTCCTCTCTTCGCTCTTAGATTAATTCATCTAAAACTTCTTTAACAGATTTTAATTGTGTGTATTCTCCAGCTTTTGCACCACAGAAGAATAAACCTTCTTCCCAGTTGCCGTTAAATGCCTCTATTAGAGCATTTGTAATGCAGTATCTAGTTGTAGCCGGATTACATACGCCCATGCATTTAACGCATCTTTTTGGTGGTACACGTTCACCGCTTGCGATTTTTTCTATGAGTGGACTTTTTAAGGCTCTCCCTGGTAGACCAACTGGGCTTAAAACTATTTCTATATCTCCACTTTGAGCTTTTAGCATTAATTCTTTATGCTCTATTGTTGAGTCGCATTCATGAGTGAATATTAAAGAAGTTGCAATTTGAACTCCGGCTGCTCCATTATCCATTAAAGATTTAACTTCGTCTTTTGTAAATAATCCGCCACCTACATACAAAGGAATTTCTCCATAATTTTCACAGACAGCTTTTACTTCTTCTAATAATTCTAGCAAATTTTTATATGTTTTATTCACAACTTCTTCTGATTTAAAGCCTAGATGTCCGCCAGCTTCAGCGCCTTCTATAACTATAAAATCTGGAATTCTATCATATCTTTTTTTCCAAGATCTAAGTATCATTTCGGCAGCTCTTGCACTTGAAACAATTGGAGCGATTAAAATATCACTATCGCCAACTATTTCAGGAAGTTTCATAGGAAGACCAGCACCTGATATAATCGCATCAGCTCCAAAAGCAATGCTATCTTTAATAATTTCCTCATAGTTTATAGCAACTGTCATTACGTTAATTCCAATTAAACCATTACCATTTGATATTTCTTTTGCTTTTTCGATTTCTTTTTTTAAACCAGCTTTATTTGCTGCGATTGCATCTTGCCAAAAGTTTTCTTCTCTAAAGCCTGGGTGTGCCGCTGAAATAACTCCCATACCACCTTCTTTTGCAACTGCTCCTGCGAGCCCCGAAAGAGATAATCCTACGCCCATTCCACCTTGTAATACTGGTTTTGTTAATTTATTTAAAGATTTCATTTTCATTACCCTTTTATAGCATATAGCTATTAGAATTATTTAATATTGTTTTTAGCTTGATTGTATTCATTCATTAAGTTTTCTAAAATTTCACTTAGCGGTTTTATTTCTTTTAACTGTCCGCTAACTTGCCCAGACATTAAAGAGCCTCGTAAAGTATCTCCTTCAAAAACTGCACGCCTTAGTGAGCCTAAAGTGAATTTTTCAAGTTCTTCTTTACCTGCGCCTTGCTTTTCTAATTTCAAATAATCTCTAGTCATTTGATTTTTTAATACTCTAACTGGAACGCCACTAGATCTGCCTGTTACAACAGTGTCGCTATCTTTAGCTTTAATAACAGCATTTTTATAATTTTCATGTATTGGGCATTCCTTGCTAACTAAAAGGCAAGTTCCTATTTGAACTCCAACAGCGCCTAAAATTTCAACTGCTAATAATTGTTTACCGCTTGCAACACCGCCAGCTGCAACAACAGGAAGATTAACTGCTTCTACCACCTGTGGAAGTAATGTCATCGTTGTCATTTCGCCAACATGTCCACCACTTTCAGTGCCTTCAGCGATAATTCCGTCTGCACCTGATTGCTCCATTCTTCTAGCTAAAGTTGCACTTGGAACAACGGGGAATACCACAACGCCATTTTCTTTCCATTTCGGCATATATTTTTCTGGATTTCCAGCACCCGTAGTTACAAATTTTATTCCTTCTTCAACAACTATCTCTGCTATTTCATCAATATGTGGATTCATAAGCATTAAATTTAAGCCAAAAGGCTTATCTGTTAAAGATTTGCATAGTTTAATTTCTTCTCTTACTTGCTCTGGATTCATACCACCAGTTGCAATAATACCCATTGCTCCATTATTTGCAACTTCTGCTGCAAATTTTGCAGTAGTGATATTTGCCATTGCCCCTGAAATAATTGGATATTTTGTTCCTAAAATTTTATTTAATTCCATTTATATAAATATTCCTTTCTTAATGTTTTGCTGTATTTTTAAAATAAATTTAAAAAAAACAAAACTCAAAGCCCTACCTTAATTCGATTTATTTTTAAGTATTTAGTAAAACAGCACCGTAACTAAGGCCTGCCCCAAATCCCACACATAACACTTTTTTATTTTCTTTTATATTTGCTTCACATAAAGCTATTGGGATACTCGCCGCTGAAGTGTTTCCGTAGTTTTCTAAATTCAAAAAAAATTTTGAATAATCACAGCCTAATTTTTTAACAGCTAAATCTATAATTCTTTTATTCGCCTGATGAGGAATAATAATATCTATATCTTCTAGTGTTAAATTATTCTTTTTTAAAATTTCTTTTATTGCCTTTGTCATTTTCTCTGTTGCAAATCTAAAAACTGCTTGTCCGTCCATTTGAAGTTTATTAGTTTTAGTGCTAACAGATAAAACATCTTCTTCATCAGCAACAAAGCCTGATACAGCGTCAAAAATTAAGTTTTCTTCTTTTTTAACTAGAACAGCACCTGCCCCATCACCAAATAAAATTGCAGTTGAGCGGTCTTGTAAGTCCATTGCTTTTGAAATAACTTCACTTCCAATAATTAAAGCATATTTATCTTTATATTGCTCTAATAAACCATTTGCAACACTGCAAGAATAAACAAATCCTGAACACGCTGCGTTTAAATCAAAGCAAATTGCATCTTCTTTTATTCCAATAGCTTTTGCAACATCTGCTGAAACTGCAGGTGTTTCTCTATCAGGTGTAAAAGTTGCAACAATAACAATTTTTATATCTTCAATATTGATATTTGCATTTTCTATAGCCTGTTTTGCACTTGCTGTTGCTAAAGAAACATTACTTTGCTCATCACTTACAAATCTTCTTTGTTTTATTCCTGTGCGAGTTGTTATCCATTCATCACTAGTATCCATTATTTTTTCAAAATCAAAATTTGTAAAAACTTTATTTGCTTCACACATTCCATAGGATATTATTTTTAATCCTGACATTTAAACTCCCTCTAAATTTCTGCCTATATCTCTCATTTTTTCATAACGCTGACTTTTAATTTTTTCTGGTTTTTGTTTTTGCATTTCATTTAGATATTTATTTATACTTTTATCTATTTCTTTAAAAAGTTTTTTAGTATTTAACTCACCATTATTTATTTCTTCTTTTATAACTTCATCTGCAATATTAAATTCTTTTAAATCATATGATGTTAATTTCATTATTTCTGCAGCTTCCTGCCATTTAGATGAATCTTTCCATAAAATTGAAGCGAACCCTTCTGGCGATAACACTGAAAACACTGCATTTTCAAGCATTATTATTTTATTAGCTGCAGCTAATGCTAATGCACCACCTGAGCCACCTTCACCTGTTACAACAGAAATAACTGGAACTGTTAAACTACTTAAAAGCGATAAACATTCAGCAATAGCTTCGCCTTGCCCATGCTCCTCTGCCTCCATACCCGGATACGCCCCTGGTGTATCAACAAAGGTTATAATTGGTCTGTTAAACTTTTGGGCTTGTTTCATTAATCTTTGTGCTTTTCTATATCCTGCTGGATTTGGCATACCAAAGTTGTATTTAACATTTTCCTCAACTGTTTTTCCTTTTCTATGCCCTATAACAGTTACAGGAACACCATTATATATTGCAATTCCACCTAAAATACTAGCATCTTCTTTATATTGTCTATCACCACAAAGTTCTGTAAAATCAGTAAAAAGATTTTTAATATATTCATCTATATTAGGTCTTTTTGAATCTCTTGCAAGCAAAACTCTTTGTGCTGCTGTTAAATCTTGTTTCATTTAAATAATTTCCCTTTCTTTATAGTGATATTATTTACTATAAGAGTGAATTTTTAAAATATTTCCTAAAGTGTATTTCATATCATCTCTTTTAACTATCATATCAATAAATCCAGAATCTAAAACGTATTCTGCTGTTTGAAAGCCTTCTGGAAGTTTTTGTCTTATAGTTTGCTCTATAACTCTAGGGCCTGCAAATGCAACTAATGCCTTTGGCTCAGCAATAATAACATCGCCTAAAGAAGCAAAAGATGCCGTAACACCGCCAGTGGTAGGATTTGTTAAAACAGTTATATATAATAATCCTTTATCGCTATGCGCTTTTAAAGCTGATGCTGTTTTTGCCATTTGGAATAAAGAGTATATCCCTTCTTGCATTCTAGCACCCCCAGAAGCTGTAAATATAACAACTGGCATTTTGAATCTTGTGGCATATTCAAATAATTGAGTTATTCTTTCTCCCGTTGCACTACCTAAACTACCCATTAAAAATCTAGTGTCCATAACTGCTACAGCTGTTTTAACATTGTTAATTTCACCCACAGCACAAACAACTGATTCTTTTAATCCTGTATTATCTTTTAAGCCCTGGATTTTTTCTTCATAGTTTGGATAAGATAAAGGATCGTTTGAGACAATATTTGAAAATAATTCTTTATATTTTGCATTATCAAATACCCCTTCAAGCCTTCTTCTCGCCGAAAGAGGAAAATAATACCCGCATAAAGGACAAATATTACTATTATTTCTAATTTGTGTGTTTTCTACTTCATTATTACAGCTTTTGCAAACTATCATTTTTGTGGTAATACTAACTTTATTAAAATTAGACGGCTTTTGCTCTGCTAGTTTATTTAAAAATATTTTTCTATTTTGAAATGGATTCATTATTCACCTGCTGCTTCTTTATAAGCCTTTAGTATATTATCTATATTTTCTCCAACAAAGAATGTATTGTAATCGCCTTTTAACACTTCTTTGTGATACATTAATAAATGCTGGAATTCTAAAGTTGTTTTAACGCCTAGTATAACTGTTTCCTCTAAGGCTCTTCTCATTTTTCTTATAGCTTCAAGACGAGTTGCACCATGCACAATTATTTTTCCGACCATTGAATCGTAAAAAGGAACTAATTGCATCCCATTATAAATACTGCTATCAACTCTAACTCCATTACCACCTGCAAAATGTAAAAACTCTATTTTACCAGGAGATGGTGCAAAATCATTTTGAGTGTCTTCTGCGTTTATTCTACATTCAATGGCATGCCCATTAAATTTTACTTCTTTAAAACTTAAAGCTAAGTTTGATGCAATTCTTAATTGCTCTTTAACTATATCGATACCTGTTATCATTTCTGTAACAGGGTGTTCAACTTGAATTCTTGTGTTCATTTCTATAAAGTAAAAATTATTATCTTTATCTAAAATAAACTCTATTGTTCCTGCGTTTGTATAGTTTGCAGCTTTTGCGGCTTTAACTGCCGCTTTACCCATTTTTTCTCGAAGTTCACTACTTAAAGCAGGGCTTGGAGCTTCTTCTAACAATTTTTGCCCACGTCTTTGGATAGAACAATCTCTTTCACCTAAATGAAAAACATTTCCAAAGTTATCCGCTAAAATTTGAAATTCAATATGTTTTGGTGCATACACATATTTTTCCATATATAAACTGCCATCACCAAAACAATTAACTGCTTCTAAAGATGCTGAATTATAATTATCTAATAATTCATCTTTAGAATTTACTATTCTAATTCCTCTACCGCCGCCACCACTAGACGCTTTTAGTAAAACTGGATATCCTATTTCTTCTGCCATTATTTGTGCATGATTATAATCATCTAAAACGCCTTCAGAACCTGGAACCACTGGAACCCCTGCTGAAATCATTAAAGATTTTGCTTTTGCTTTATTACCCATATTATCAATAACATCGGCTTTAGGACCTATAAATTTTATTCCATGCTCTTCGCATTTTCTAGCAAAGTCTGAGTTTTCAGATAAAAAACCGTATCCTGGGTGGATAGCATCACACTTTGTTGCAATGGCAGCTGAAATTATATTATTAACATTTAAATAGCTATCTGTCGCTTTACTTGGACCTATACAAACAGATGTAGTTGCTGTTTGTATATGCAAAGCATCTTTATCAGCAGTTGAATAAACAGCTACTGTTTCAATATTTAATTCTCTACATGCTCTAATTATTCTTATAGCAATTTCGCCTCGATTAGCTACTAATACTCTTTTTAACATTTAGTATCTCCTTTTTAAGTATTAAACTAAAATTTCGAATAATACATCATCAAACGCTACAACATCTTCGTTTTTAAATTTTACACTTTTAATTACACCATCAACTGGAGCTGTTATTTCACTCATCATTTTCATAGCTTCAATAAGACATATGATTTGACCTTTTTTAACTGTATCGCCAACTGAAACAAATGGAGCTTCTCCTGGTGATTTTGCTGCATAAAAAACGCCCACTAATGGAGCTTTAACCTTTTGTAGTGAGTCATCAGTAGCCACTTCAATTTGAGCAGTATTTGCTACTACATTTGTGCTCACAACTTGTGGAGCGGCACTTTGCACTAATGGTGCTGCTTGATTATATTTTTCTAAAACAATCTTTTCATCGTTTATTGAATAACTTAATTTTGCTATATTACTTTTTTCAAAAAATTCTGCTAATTTTATTACATCTATATTTGCCATTTTTAAAATCTCCTATTTTCTTTTAATAACTTATTATTACTTTATATTATATACATGATATTATATACATGCCCATAACTATAAAACTGAGCTTAAAATTATAATAATTTTAAGCTCTGATTTTAGTTATTATTTTGGGTTTTATATCAAAACAATATTAGTTTAATTTTGCATTAACTGTTTTAACGATATCTCCAATTGTTTTTAGATTAGCTAATTCTTCATCAGAAATTTTGATTCCAAATTCGTCTTCTAAAGCCATGTTTAGTTCAACAGCGTCTAAGCTATCTGCACCTAAATCGTCCATTAGTGTTGTTGCTTCTGTTAATGTTTCGATATCGCAGCTTAGTGTATCTGCAATTACTGTACATACTTTTTCTAACATAGTAAAATGCCTCCATAATTTAAAGTTAAATAATTTTAGTTAAAATATTTTAGGTAAAATATTTAAGCTAAGTATACAGTTAAAAAGTGTTAATGTCAAGTAAAGTATCCTTTATTCTTAAATATTTCACAAAATATATTCCCTATCTTTAAATATTTTACACGTATCTCACTATGTTTTTTGTCAAAAAAAAGTATTTAGCTATTAAGCTAAATACTTTTTATTTATTCAAATAATATATTTAATTTGTTTTTGATTTTAGAAATGAGCGATACAGATTCTTTTTTTACTTCTATTTTATTTTTATTAGTATAATAATTCATAAAATATTCTTGGCTATTAATCTTTTCTCCTATATCAGGCTTTTTAATATAAACTCCATCAGGCTGCAATACTCTTGCTTTTATATTATCGCTTTGCGTTATATCTAAAATATGATTTATTTCATTTTTTAAATCTACATCTTTAACAGGACAAGCAACTTCCACTCGTCTTTGCGTGTTTCTAGTCATCAAATCTGCAGATGATATGAATATTTTTTGCTCTTCTCCTACACCAAAACTAAAAATTCTTGAATGTTCTAAATATCTTCCAACAATACTAATAACTTCTATATTATCAGTTATCCCTTTTACCTCTGGTAAAATACAGCAAATACCTCTTATAATTAAAGTTACTTTTACACCAGCTAAAGAAGCTTTAACAAGCGCATTAATAAAATCAGTATCTGTTAAAGAGTTCATTTTAATTATGATTCTACCTTTATTGCCTTTTTCTCTTTCATCTTGAATTTTCTGTAAAAGCCTTGGTTTTAAGCCTTCAGGAGCAATTAATAAATCATCGCTTCTTCCAGTTACATTTCCAATATTCATATTTTTAAAAAATTCAACAGCATCTCTTCCTATAACTTTATCGGCAGTAATAAGGGCTAAATCTGTATAGAGTTTGGCTGTTTTTTCATTATAATTACCAGTACCTACTTGCGTAATATATCTAATTTCATCTTTTTCTTGAATTGTTATAAGACAAATTTTTGAGTGTGTTTTATAATCATCAATACCATACAAAACCTTACAACCAGCATCTTCTAATCTTTCCGACCAGTCAATATTATTTTGTTCATCAAATCGTGCACGCAGCTCCATCAAAGTAGTAACATCTTTTCCGTTTTCAGCCGCTGCACATAAATACTCAACAACTTTTGCTTGAGATGCTAATCTATAAATAGTTATTTTAATGGAAACAACATTTTTATCATATGCAGCCTCTTTTAATAATTGTAAAAAAGTGTCCATGCTTTCATACGGATAATGCAGGAGCACATCTTTTTTTTCAATTTGCTTAATTATACTTTGTGAATGATCTATTTGATTTGTTAAAGGTGCTTTATATTCTTTATCTAATAACTCTAATTTTTGCTCATTTGAAATTAATCCCATTAAAGAAAAAGCATAGCTCATATTCATCGCCGTATTAGAAACGTAAATTTGGTGTTTTTTAATATTAAATTTGTCGCAAAATAATTTCTCTAAATCAGATGAAAATTTATGATTAGCCTCAAGGCGCACAACAGCTAAACGTTTGCGTTTTTTTAATAATTTTTTCATTGAAGATTTAAAATCTTCGCCATCATTTAAAATTTCATCGTCAACGTTTATATCGCTATTTCTAGTAACGCAGAATGTGTTTTTATCGATTATTGTGTATTTTGAAAACACAAAATCAGCGTGCTCAAAAATAATTTTTTCTGTTCTTATAAATCTAATTTCTTTATCATTTGGAAGCACTATAATATCAGGCACAGTTTTTGGCATTGGAATAAGTCCTAATATTTTTTTATCTTTATTTTTTAAAAGACACGCTATATGTATCTCTTTATTTAGTAAATGTGGGAAAGGGTGATGCGAAGAAACTATTTGAGGTGATAAAATCGGCTTTATAAACTCTTTAAAATAATTTTTAACATATTTTTTTTCATCGTCTGTTAATTCATTATAATTTAAAGAAAATATATTTTCTTTTTTTAAATCTTCTTTCACCATATTATAAGTTAGTGTTTTTTGCTCATATAATCTAGCAACTTCTTTATAAATAGCGTCTAGTTCTTCTAAAGCCGTCAAGCCAGAACGACTATCTTTTGCATTTTTTCCAAGAGTGTATAATTCAAAAATGCTACCCACTCTTATCATAAAAAATTCATCTAAATTTGATATGAAAATTGAAATAAATTTTA
>CAYJGG010000026.1:0-22991 GCA_964369915.1 uncultured Oscillospiraceae bacterium
TGGATAGATTTCTCTCACCTTTAAAGATAACGTCGCCGCCTTTACCACCATCGCCTCCATCTGGGCCACCTGATGCTACATATTTCTCTCTATGAAAAGAAACACAGCCATTGCCACCGTTACCTGCTTTTACATAAACCTTGGCATAATCTACAAATTGTATTGCCATTTACTCGCCTTTCCTTTCTATTTCTTTATGAATACAATACTACTTAATATATATTATTCACAAAGACTCTAATTCAAACTCTTGAATTAGGATTGTTTACATTATTCTTAATATATTCATATATTTAATATTGTGTTAATATAGTTAATATTTTGTTAAATTCTTTTTCTTAAAAACAACACCCGAACTTTAATTTAAAAGCTCGGGTTAGTTTTGATATTACTAGTTTGAGTATACGCTTACTTTTGTTCTGTCACGGCCAAGTCTTTCAAACTTAACTGTTCCTGCAACTAAAGCGAAAAGTGTGTCATCGCTGCCTTTACCAACATTTTCACCTGGGTGAATATGAGTTCCTCTTTGACGAACTAAAATGTTTCCTGCTTTAACAACTTGACCATCTGCTCTTTTAGTACCTAGTCTTTTTGATTCGCTATCACGACCGTTTTTAGTAGAGCCTACGCCTTTCTTTGATGCCATAATTCAATTCCCTCCCTTGTGAAAAATTAACCAACAATTTTTGTGATTTCGATTTTAGTATATGGTTGTCTGTGACCCATTCTTCTTGACGAACCTTTTTTAGGTTTGTAAGTAATGATGTTCAGTTTTTTACCTTTACCGTTTTTAACTACTTTAGCTTCAACTTTAGCTCCTGCAACAACAGGTGTACCAAATTTAGCTGTTTCGCCTTCGCCTACGAATAGTACTTCTTCAAAAGTAACTTTTGCGTCTGCTTCTAATTCTAATTTTTCGATGTATACTACATCGCCTTTGCAAACTGTGTATTGTTTGCCACCAGTAACAAATACTGCTTTCATGTTTTTACCCTCTCAATAATTAAGTCTCGCTGAACCTGGCGTGCGCTAGAAATACGCAACTTCAATAAAGCCATTTACATGCGGCTGATATATAATAACATATAAGATATAAAAAGTCAATACAGATTTATTTAATTTTTCTGTTTTTAGCTGATTTTACTGTGTTTTTTAACAAATTAACCCTAGTCATAAGCCCAACACCACCTGGAACAGGTGTTATCATACTAACTTTATCTATTAAATTATCAAAATCTGCATCTCCACAAAGTTTTCCATTTTCATTAACATTAATACCAACATCAATAACAACTGCATCTTTTTTCACCATATCATTAGTTAAAAAAGCTTTTTTGCCGATTGCCACAACTATTATATCTGCATTTTGTGTTATCTGTTTTAAATTTTGTGTTTTTGAATGAGTTATAGTTACAGTTGCATCTCTTTGAGTTAATAAGGCTGCAACTGGTTTTCCAACTATATTACTTCTACCTATTACAACTGCATTTTTACCTGATATATCAATATTATAAAAATCGAGTAAATCTATGCAACCTTTTGGAGTACACGGCATAAAGCAGTCTTCACCAAGATATAAATTACCAACATTTATAGCACAAAATCCATCAACGTCTTTTAAAGGGCTTATAGCATTAATAACTTTGTATTCATTAATATGTTTTGGAAGTGGCAGTTGTACTAATATCCCATCAACACTATCATCATTATTTAATTTTTTTATATTATTAAGTAGTTCTTCTTCGCTAGCTGTTTTGGGCATTTCAATAATTTGAGATTCTATTTCACACTCAATACAATCGTTGTGTTTACCTTTTACATATCTTTTGCTAGCTGGATTATCCCCAACGATTATAACAGATAATTTAGGCTGTATTCCTTGAATTTTTAAATCTTTAACCTCTAAAAGTATATCTTCTTTAATTTTAGCCGAAACAACTTTTCCACTAATTAATTTTTCCTGCATCTTCTTGCTCCTGTGTTTTAACTTCGTCTAATATATTTTCTTGTTCTTCTAATTTTATTTCTGCATTATTTATTTCTTCTTTTTTATTTTCAGCTGTTTTTTCAATTTCAGTATCGCTAGTTTCTAAAGTAGCTGCTTTTTTTCTAAGCATAATAACATTTGCTATTATGCCCATTGCTATTGTTACTAAAGCGATAATTTGAGATGTGCGAAGACCTGAAGTTGTAGCTAAGCTGTCTGTGCGAAGTCCTTCAATAAAAAATCTTCCAACTCCATACCAAATAGCATATAAAGAAAGCATTTGTCCTTTGAATTTTCTATGTTTTAAAAATGCAAGTAGTAAGAAAAATCCTACTATACACCATACAGATTCATATAAAAAAGTTGGGTGGACTGGAGCATATGGATCCACTGTAACTCCAAACTCTAAAAGCCAATCTTGCATTCCTAATAGATAATCAGTTGTTTCTTCACTTATCATTCCAAAAATTGAAGTTGTGTTTGTCCCAAATGCCTCTTGATTAACAAAATTGCCCCATCTACCAATACTTTGACCTAATAAAAAGCAGATACCCGAAATATCCATAGCGTTTAAAATATCAATTTTTTTCCATTTACAAGCTAAAGCACCAAAAAATAATCCACCGATTAAACCGCCATAAATTCCTATACCACCATCTCGAATATTTATCATATCCCAAATACTTTCATAATCAAATGGTGCAAACATTATATAGTATATCCTAGCACAAATAATGCCGAATACTCCTCCTATCATAATAACGTCGATAAATTTATCTGGATTAATATTATAGTATTTTTTCCCTAAATATAAACCTACAGAAACAGAAGTTAAAAGTGAAATAGTTGCAATAATTCCATACCAATAAATATCCATTCCAAAAATTGAAAATGCAATGTTATTTATAGTAATATCTAAGCCTAGTGCTGGAAATTGTATATTATTTACCATTATTTATTCTCCTCGTTTATTGGCATAACAGTAAACACTGTTTTTCTATCTTCATTAAACATCTCTAAAAGCTGATTATTAACATCTTCTAAAGTAATTTCTTTTAAAGTTTCGATTTGATCATATGCTGTGTAATTTCTAAAATGAGCTGTGATTATATTCCCCGCTACCTCTTCAACATTTTCAAAATCAACAATTAAACTTCCGTATAAAGAATTTTTACTAATTTTAAATTCTTCACTAGTAACTCCTGATTTTTTAAGTGATAATATAGCATTTTCTAATTCTTTTGCTAAAATATCAGGGCTTTGAGTTTCGCCTGAAATAATAAAGCTAAAATAATCCTCGCCTGAAATAACTTCACCTGAAAATGTTCCGTTAACTAGGTTTTTATCATATAAATCATTAAATAAATCACTAGTTGAACCAGTTAAAACATCTAAAATAATATTAGAGATTAAATCATTTTTTAAATTTGAACCACCTTCAAAAACCTCTTTAAATCCAACAGCCACTAAAGGTGCAGATATTGGCATATAAATAGTTTTCTCTTTATAATTAACTTCGTTTGGCTCAGTTACTAAAGTTTTTTCAATTTCAACTTTATCCTGTTTAAATTCAGCCCTTTCACATGCTTTTATCACTTCATCAATAGTGATATTTCCAGCAACACACAGTATCATCTGTCCTGGAGAGTAAAAGGCTTTTGTGCAATCGTATAAAGTATTGTGAGTTATTTTTGAAATGCTTTCAACAGTTCCTGCTATATCATCTTTTATTGAATGATTAATATAAAGCCCATTTAAAACTCCAAAAAGCATTCTCCAATAAGCATTATCATCATACATTTTAATTTCTTGAGCGATAATTCCTTGCTCTTTTTCAACAGTTTCTTTTGTAAAATACGGAGAATTCACTGTGTGAAGAAGAATATCAAGGCATTTATCCACTTCGCTTGTTGCTGTGAATATATAACAAGTTTTATCAAAACTTGTAAAAGCATTTGCATTCGCCCCTGTTTTTGCATATAAAGAGAAAACATCTCCTTCTTCTTTCTCAAACATTTTATGTTCTAAAAAGTGAGCAACTCCAGCTGGCACTGAGAATTTTTCTCCGTTCATTGTAAATTTTCTATCAATAGAGCCAAAGTTTGTTCCTATGATGGCATGAACTCCATTATACTTTGGCATTGTGTAGCAAGCTATACGAAGACCATTTTCTAAAGTTATCGTTTCATATCTTTCATTTAAAATATCACTTTTTATAGTGTTTATCATATTAATGATTTTTCCTTTCAGATTTCTATTTCTATTTTGAAATAGTATAAATTACATTCAAGTGAAGTGTTTTTAATATCTCTTTTATATCTTCTTTATTTACTTTACTAACATATTCAATTACTTCCTCAGGTGTATTATTTGAATTTCTTAAAATTTCATTTAAATACCAAGCCTCTAGCCCGTGTAAGCTATCATAGTTTGAAACTAATCCGTTTTTAATAGTTAGCTTTATTTCATTTATCTCTTCATCAGTAATTTCGCCGTTTATTAATTCATAAAGTTCATTTTGAGTTGCTGTAATAACTGTATCAATTTTTTCATGTTCAACGCCTGAATCAACTGTCATAGAAGAAGTGAACCAGTTAAAACTTGAAACACAGTAATAGCATAAACTCTGCTTTTCTCTAACATTTTTAAATAATCTTGATGACGCAGTTCCGCCATATAAAGCAGATGCTACAACCATAGAATACCTATCTTTTTCTTCTAATTTTCTATTTGTTGTATAAATCAAGCAAACCTTACCTTGAGTTGTGTCAAAGTCTTCGTTATATTTTTCTAAATCAGTCATTGGCATAATTTCTATTGGAAGCATCGATTTTACACCAGAACGCTCTTTATTAAATTTATTTTTAATATTATCTACCACTGATTTAGATTCATTAGCAGTTACAAAAATTTCAACTGAGGCAACATCTAAAAGCTGTGAATAACACTCATATAGATTTTTGCCATTAATTTTATCTATGTCTTCAAGATATCCTAGTCTTTCAACACCATTTAAACTATTTTTAAAAAACTTTCTTCTTGCATTTTTTACACAATAGCCTCTTTTATCGTTGATTTCGCTTTCTATTTCTTCGCGGAGTTTAAATTTTTCAACTTCAACCCATTCATTTATAAAACCGCCATCTTCAATACAAGGTGAAAAAATAACTCCCAAAAGAGTTTTTGACATTTCATTTAATAAATCTTCATTCTCAAGACAAAATTCATTTTTAATTCCTTGCATAGTAAATCTTAGTATTCTATTTTGCCCTATAGTTGAAGTTGAAACATCAAAAGAAGCATTATACATCTCATTTAATCTTTTTGAAAATTCTTTCATTGTTGGATAATCTTTATATGCTCTTTCTACTACCCCCGTCATTAAAGAGTACATCGTTGATTTTTCTTTTTCATTAGGCAATAAAAAAGCAATGCTAATTCTATTTCTTTTAAATTTATCATTAGCAATTGTTGTTAAATTTACATTTTTTGATATTTCAATTCTATTCATTAAAATAGTATTTCCTTTCTTGTATTTAGATTTTTTTCATCTAAATAATTGTTACGCATTTTTATATTATACCTTAATTTATTTTAAAATACTATATAAATTATGTGTAATTTATATTATCAGAGATAATATAAACTTTAGTTTTTCTTTTGGGCAAGAAGAATAGCCCAAAGATTGCGTTGCAATCACGAAAAACTAATAATATGTAGATTATTTATATTTTATATAAATACATCGTGTAGCTTTTCTAAAGCTAAATCTGATTTATCCTTTTTTATAAAAACCGACACTTTTATTTCAGCGCTGTTTATCATTTCTAAATTTATATCATTTTCATATAAAACTCTAAAAACAGCAGTTCCAATACCAAAACTTGATTGCACAGCAGAGCCGATTAAAGATATTTTAACAATATTATCTTTAATTTCAAAACTTTCAAATTTAATTTCATTTTTTATATTGTTTAATATATTTATTATCTCATTTTTGTTTTTTCTTAAAACTGTAAAGCTTAAATCTTGTTTGCCTGATTTTTGGGCAGGAAGAATTATACTATCAACCACTATTTTTGCATCGCTAATTTCTTTAAATAATTTATACGATACACCCTTTTCATCATTAATATTAAAAACTGTTACTATGCAATAATTCGGGGATTTTACTATTGATTTAATAGGTTTATTTTCAGATCCGATAGCCTCTTTAATTACACTACCTTCTTTATTTAACTCCCCTTTAACATTGTAAGAAATAACTCTTATAGCTATTCCATACCTCTTTGCAACCTCTAAAACTTCACCACTAACTAAATTATACCCCAAATCTGAAATAATTAATAATTCATCATAGTCTATTTTATCTATTTTTTTTGCAAAATCATATTTTTTAGGATTTGCTGAATATATTCCATCGTATTCAGTGTAAAACTCGCACTCGACTTGATTTAATTGCACAGCTAAATAAATGCAATCTATTTTAGGATTTTCTGAAAATAAAATTGAAATATCCCCTTTTGCATTTTTAGTTTTTGTTATGTTATAAAACTTATCTATGTTTTTAATATCAATTAAAGTTTCATATTCTTTTTCACACACTAAAAAAACTCTTACACCATTTTTTAAGTCGTTTTCATAGAGTGGAGTAATATTTGTGTTTTTAGTTATACAATCACCAATATATTTTATAATATGAGCCATGTTATCACCTATTTTTTATAAAAATTGTTAAAAGTTTATATTAACTAATAATACAATATTATTGCTTTTTTTTCAATAATAATTTATTATATAATTATGTATATTTATATTATTTTCAATAAAATAAATCGAAATTTTCCTTGCGTGCGTGATGTATTGCACGCTGTTTACTTAATAAAGTAACCATAGAAAACAGCAATAATGTAAAAATATTTATATAAAAAAATTAAAAAGTGAGGTTAAAATGTCGACAAGTATAAAATTAGATATAAATAAAGTTAATAAAAACATAAAAAGAGTCAATGAAATTTTTAATGATTTAAAAATGATTATTAACAGTAAAGAAACAGTTTTAGATAATATTGTTAATTTATATAATAAGATTATTTTTAATCAAACACAGAAAGTTTTAGAAAATATTTCAGTAGATGAATTTTCAAAAAGTAAAAAAGGTATTAGAATTTCAGCTTTAAAAGAAAACAATATTGAAAATATAGCACAACTAAATAAAATGAATTTCAAACAGCTTTGTAGTTTATCTGGGATTGGCGAAGATAATGCAGAAAACATATTAGAAATCACTAAAGAATTTTATAAATCCGCAAGAGTTGGAATTAAAATTAGATTTGATTTAGATAATCTTTCAAATGAAGAATTTGAAATTATTAAAGGGATATATATAAAAGATAAATTAAATCCATTAATAAAAAAATCAAGCGAAATTTATAATGAACATATAGATGAAGTGAATAAACTTTCTATAAATTTAAGTCCTTGTAAAAATTCATTTAGTTGGCTTTTTGCCTCAAAACAAAAAAAAGAAATAGCGAAAAAAGCTAGCGATTTTTTAGATAATATACTAGAAGGTACTTCTTATATTTATTATGAGTATTTATTAAAAAGCTATAATAAACTTAATAGTTTTAATAAAGAAGAAGTTTTAGAAGATTTTAAAATAAATTCAGCTGGCTACTACACCTATCTTGCTCAAATTTATCCTGAAATCGGAAAAGATGATAGCCATAATTTATCAGAAGATTTATTAGATAAAATAAATAGTTTTGAATTAGACACCTCTTTAATGAAAGCCACATTAAGACCATATCAAGAATTTGGCGTGAAATATAGTTTATATGGAGAAAAGACACTGCTGGGCGATGAAATGGGCCTTGGAAAAACATTTCAAGCTATGGCAGCATTTGCACATTTGCAAGCAAAAGGCAAATCCCGATTTTTAGTTGTTTGTCCTTTAAGTGTTTTAATAAACTGGGTAAGAGAAATCGAAAAACACAGCCATTTAAAAGCTTTAAAAATACATAGAAACTCAGAAAGCGAATTACTTGAATGGATTATGAGTGGCGGTGTTGCAATTACCACATATGAAACGATTAGTAAATTTAATTTGCCAGCAGATATGAAAATAGATTTACTTGTGAGTGATGAAGCACATTATATAAAAAACAAAGAAACTAAAAGAGCAATATCCTTTGAAAAATTAAGAATTGTTGCTGATAAAATATTATTGATGACAGGAACACCTATTGAAAATAATGTTGATGAAATGTGTTATTTAATTAGCTGTTTAAATACAGATATTTCTAATAAAATAGAAACGATGAAACATCTATCTATGTCGCAAGACTTTAAAAAGACAATAGCAGAAGTTTATTTAAGAAGAACAAGAGATGCTGTTTTAACAGAACTTCCTGATTTAATTGAAGCCGAAGAGTGGTGTGAAATAAATAAACGTGAAGAAGAAATGTATAAAATTTCGCTAGAAGAAAGCAATTTTATGGCAATGCGTCAAATTTCTTGGAATGTTAGCGATATTATGCATTCAAATAAAGCTTTAAGATTGCTTGAAATTATTAAGCATGCAAAAGAAGAAAACAGAAAAGTTTTAGTTTTTTCATTCTTTAGAAACACTTTAAAAAAATTAGAAACCTTATTAAAAGATGATTGTCTTGAAACTATAACAGGCGATGTGCCAGTTGATAGACGTCAGGGAATTATAGATGAATTCACCGAGCATAAAGGGTTTAAAATTTTATTAAGTCAAGTTATTGCAGGCGGCACTGGGCTTAATATTCAAGCTGCTAGCATTATTGTTTTTTGTGAGCCACAGATTAAGCCATCCATTGAAAATCAAGCTATTTCAAGGGCGTATCGAATGGGACAAACCAGAAATGTTTTAGTTTATAGACTTCTTTCTGAAGCTGGTATTGATAAGCGAATGGCAGAAATATTATACGAAAAGCAAAATATATTCGATGCTTTTGCTAATGAATCAGAAATAGGTGAAGAAAGTTTGGAACAAGCTATAAACTCAAACTGGATAAATAGCCTTATAAAAGAAGAAAAAGAAAAAATAGCAAATGGCGAAAGTCTTGCAATAGAAGATGATGATGAAGCTCAATTAGAACGAGAGTAAGGTTTACTTTTTTTAACTAACTCTTTAACTAATTAATTAGTTAATTCAATTCCTATATCTTTGTCTTATTCTTTAAACACTAAATATCGATTTTCAACAGAAAATCGGTATTTATTATATATAATTTATAAAATTTAATAAAAAAATAAAACGAGCTATTTTTAAAAAGATAGCTCGTTTTTAATTTTACAATGGCCTTAATATTTACGGGTGTAAATGACAAGGTATTGGCATATTATCGTTTGTGTAATATCCGGTAACTTGCGTTGGACAACCAGGATTTGCTGTTCCACCTGAATCCTCACAGTAGTTATAAATTGTAACACCACTAGAAGTTGGGAATTGGATAACTTCCATATCTTCTTGCACTGCATTCATAACATTTCTCCAAGCAACTGTTGGTGGGTGTATTGAATAACTACTACTTCTCCAAGCTAAAGGAGCTGGCTCATCATATCCATACCATGTAGAAGTTACATAATAAGGAGTAAGACCTATAAACCAGTGGTCTTTATTATCACTTGTTGTACCAGTTTTACCTACTGAATCCATATAGCTTGTATATAGTCCAGCGCCAGTACCTTCTGAAGTGTAAAGAACTGTTCTTAGCATTCTATTCATAATCCAAGCTGTTTCATCAGAAATAGCTCTAACTGATGTGCTTTCTGTTTCTAATATTATCTCGCCATTTGAATCTTCAACAGTTGTATAACAGTATGGCTCATAATATGTTCCACCATTACCAAAAATCGCAAAAGCTGCTGCCATTTCAAGTGGAGAAACACCAGTTGTCATACTTCCTAATGCAAGTGGCCCGTAGTCAACGTCACGAACTGGATCTAGTGTTGAAATACCAAGAGTTGTTTCTAAAAATTCATAAGAAACTGCCGGAGTAACATATGTTAAAGCTCTAACAGCTGGAGTATTTAAAGATTGCGCAACTGCTCTTTGAAGTGCAATATCTGTTTCTAAATATCTCTGACTGTAGTTTGCTGGCCAATCTTTTAATTCACCAGTTTCCTCATCTTCAACTTGGAAAACAGGAGCATCAAATATTGGAGATGAATAATTTAGATAACCATAGTCGATAGCCAATGCATAAGCACCAATTGGTTTCATTGTAGAACCAGTTTGTCTAACACTGTCAACTGCCCTATTTAAAACTCTATTTTCTTCTTTTTCTCCAACTCCACCTACAACTGCAACTATTCTTCCTTCATAATCTAAAGAAATCATCGCTGCTTGAGGCGTTTGAGTTACTTCAACTTCATTTCCGTTTTCATCTGTTGTTGTATAAGTGTTTTCTGTCATAGTGAAAACTTGCGGATCTTTTGTATTAAGCATTTCTTGTTCCATCGCATATTGCAGTTCTGGTTCAATTGTTGAGTATATTTTAAGTCCACTATTATATAAATAATCTGATGCATCAAGTGCAGTCATATTATATTCTTCCATTAAATCTTCAACAACTTGATCGATAACCATATCTGTAAAATATGAATTAACTTCAGAAATACTTGATTCAGTTGCAAGAGTAACAGGTTCTGCTAAAGCTGCTTCGTATGTTGCTGTATCTATTTTTCCTTGCTCGTGCATAAAGAATAAGATGTCATTTCTTCTTTCAACAGCTGCATCTAAGTTTGTAAATGGATTATATGCAGTTGGATTTTTTGTAATACCTGCAAGTAATGCGCCTTCTGCAACTGTTAAATCGCCTACGTCTTTTCCAAAATAAGCATTTGAACCAGCTTGAACTCCAGCTAATGTACCAGAAAGTCTGTGAGTATTTAAATAAGCTTCTAGTATTTCATCTTTACTATATTCTTTTTCTAAAATAACAGCTCTATAAATTTCTCTAATTTTTCTTAAAGCACCATCAATACCACTAGATGAACTATCAAAAGTGATGTTTTTTATAAGCTGCTGAGTTAAAGTTGACGCACCCCTTTGGCTATCAAAAAGCTGAATTGGTGTGTATTCATTAACAGCAGATGCAATAGTACCAATTAAATCAAAGCCTATATGCTCATAAAAGCCTTCATCTTCAACGGCAATATATGCATCTTGAACATGTTGCGGGATATCTGCCAAATTAGTCCATGTTCTATTTTCAGACCCACCAAGTTTTACATACTCAAGATATTCACCTGTTTCTTTATCTTGATAATAAATAGTACTTGTAAAACTCAATTCTAAATTAGTTAAGTTTATATCATCATTTTTTGTTACATCAACTAAATATAAAGTTAGTGCAATAGCTAAAGATGAGCCTGCAATAATACCAATGCAAGCTAGTACTCCTACCCAATATCCGATTTTTCTCCAGATGTTAGTAGAAGATTTTTTAGTTTTCGCTTCACCAGATTTTTTAGGATTTTGCCCTGTTTTTTTCGTTGATGAAGTTTTTTTAGTATTAATAGGCTTTTTGTTTTGTTCTTGATTATTAATAAGTATCCACTCCTTTTAACCTTCATATTAAAAAATATGAATTAAATTAGCAAAAAAGCATCAAAATAAATACGAGAGGTGCTTTTATGAAAAAATTAATTTTATTTTTTGTTATAATAATTTCCATAGTTTTAATTACAGCTAGCATTTATAATATTAGTAGTGTGCCCACAAATCCTAATTCCAAAACTCAGGAAGTGCAAAATATTTCTTATATTATAAAAGAGCATAATGGAAAACTTGCAGTTTATAATCCTAGTGATGAAAACACTCCTATTGCAATATATGATATTTATATTCACCTATTACCTGAAACTGATATTGAACTTTTACGAAAAGGAATATCTGTTGAAGATGAACTTTCACTACAAAAAAAATTGGAAGACTTTGGTTTATAAACTTTATGATTTAATTATTACTAATACATTATAATTCTTTTTAATCGATATTTCAATGAAAATTTTATAACAAAATTATCTCAAAGAGATTTTTTTGTGTTTTTATTTTGAAATTTTTAAATATTTGACGTGTAATTCTTGAAATATACAATTACTATGCTATAATAGTATAAGTAAAAAATTACTTGTTTAAGGAGAATTTATATGTCAGTTTTTAGTTATCCTCTTGATAATGCTTATATTTTGCAAAAAAAGAAACGTATTAAAAAAGAACTTTTATTAAAAGAAAATTTCACCCCAAAAAAAATTGCTATTCTTTCAGGATCTACTATAGGAGAAATTCAAAATGTTTTAGAATTATTCTTATTAGATAATGGAATAAAGCCTGAATTTTTAATTGGTGATTTTAATAGATATTATGAAGAAATAATGTTTAATGATGCAGATTTAATGAAGTTTGCTCCAGATTATATCTATATCCACACAACAAATAAAAATATAGAAAATCTCCCACTACCTAGCGATAATGAAGATGCTGTTAATGAAAAATTAGAAAATGAATTTAATCGTTTAGTTGCAGTTTATGAAAAAGCTTTATCTTTTGGTGCAATAGTTTTAATAAATAATTTTGAAATGCCTTTTTATCGTATGTTTGGCAATAAAGATGTTACTGTAAATCAAGGTGTTGTTAATTTCACTTTAAAATTAAATTTAAAAATAAGTGAGTATGTTAATAGTAAAGATAATATATATATAAATGATATAAACTATCTTTCAGGATTAATAGGACTTGATAACTGGTTTAGTTTAGAAAATTGGTATTTATATAAATATGCATTATCAGTTGATAAAATTCCTGATTTATGTTTTAGTTTATCAAATATAATAAAATCAACTCTTGGTAAAAACAAAAAAAGCGTTATTTTAGATTTAGATAATACTCTTTGGGGTGGTGTTATAGGTGATGATGGTGCAGATGGCATACAAATCGGAAAAGAAAATCCATCTGGTATGAGCTACACTGAATTCCAATACTACTTAAAACATCTTTCATCTCTTGGCATTATGCTTAATGTTTGCTCAAAAAATGAACATGATATTGCAAAAACCGGATTTGATTTAAGAAAAGATGCTCCGTTATCATATGAGGATTTTATCTCTTTTAAAGCTAACTGGAACCCAAAACATGAAAACATTGAAAATATAGCTGCTGAAATTAATATTGGAATCGACAGCTTTGTATTTATTGATGATAATCCAGCTGAAAGAGAAATTGTAAGACAGCATATTTCTTCAATTTCAGTGCCGGAAGTTAAATCTCCTGAAGATTATATAAAAGCTATTGATAGAAATGGTTTCTTTGAAATTACAACTTTCACAAAAGATGATGCAAAAAGAAATGATATGTATAAGCAAAATGTTAAAAGAGCTGCTGTGCAGAACAGCTTTACTGATTATAAAGCATATCTATTAAGCCTTAATATGAGTGGTGATATTGGCCATTTTTCACAAGCACATAGCGAAAGAATTACTCAATTAATTAATAAAACAAATCAATTTAATTTCACAACAAAAAGATATACTCAAAGCGAAGTTGAAGAAATAATCGAAGATAAAACTAATAATATTTCAATCTACGCAAACTTAGTTGATAAATTTGGGGATAACGGCATAACAACTTGCCTTATTGCACCAATTAAAGACGGCGTAGTTAATATCGATTTATGGGTTATGTCTTGTAGAGTGTTTAAAAGAGATTTAGAATTTGCCGTTTTTGATTATTTAATTAGTAGATGTAAAGAATTAGGCGTAAAAAAAATAACTGCAAATTATATTCCAACTGCAAAAAATATTATAATTAAAGATTTCTATGAAACTCTAGGATTTACTAAAACTCTTGACACAGAAGAAGAAAAAAGGTATATTTTAGATATTCCAAATGAATATGAAAATAAAAATTCAGTTATTAATATGACTGTTTTATAAGGAGAACACAAATGAATAGAGAAGAAGTTTACGTAGAACTAACAGAAATTTTCAGAGATATTTTTGATGATGAAGATATCGTTTTATCGGATAATACAACAGCTGATGATATCGAAGATTGGGATAGCTTAGAGCAAATTAATCTACTTGTTGCTATTGAAAAGAAATTTAATATTAAATTCCAATTAGCACAAGTTAGTGGTCTTGAAAATGTTGGCGCTATGGTTGATTTAGTTCAAGAATTAATATAATTTTTATATTATTTATAAAAGAGTTTTAAGATTTTTTCTTAAAACTCTTTTTGCATATTACTATGTTTTATGATATAATATTTTCATTAAAAATTAAAAATGAGGTTTAATTATGAACAACTATAAATTTTCTGATTTAACTATTGGTTTATCTGATAGTTTCTCTGTTAAAATAACTGAAGAAATGATGGATAAATTTGCCGATATCACTGGAGATATCAGCCCTATTCATATGAATAAAGAATATGCAATTTCTAAAGGATTCCCTTCAAGAGTGTGCCACGGGATGCTTTTTGGAAGTATGTTTTCAACTTTATGTGGCGTTTATCTTCCAGGCGAAAACTGCTTACTACACAGCGTATCAACTAAATTCTCACTTCCTGTTTTCCCAGGTGATATTTTAGAAGTTACTGGGGAAATAAAAGAACTAAACGAAACTTTTAAAACTGCAGTTGTAAAAGGATTTATAAAAAATCAAAATGGCAAAAAAGTTTGCAAGGCTGAAATACAACTAGGCGTTAGAGAATAAAGGAGAAAAATTAATGAATAAATATCTTATCACAGGCGCTACTAGCGATATTGCAAAAGCACTTATATTGTCTTTAAATAATGAAAATAGCGAATTTTTTCTTCAAGTTTATTCAAACTTTGATTCTTTAAAAGAGTTTTGCGATGAAAACAATATAAAAGCTAATTATTTTATCGGTGATTTATCTAAAGAAGAAGAAATTGATAGTTTTGTTTTAGAAATAAAGAATTTGGGGATAACTCATTTTATCCATCTTCCAGCCTTAGCTGTTGTTAATACTAAATTTAAAAACTTTGATGAAGATTTATTTAAAAGAGATTTTAATGTTCAGGTTTTATCTGCTGTTAAAATTTCAAAGGCTATACTCCCTGTTATGGCTAAAAATAAATTTGGCAGAGTTTTATTTATGTCAACAAGCTACACTTTATCAAATCCACCTAAAAACACAGCTAGCTATATAATGAATAAAACTTCATTAAACGGTCTTATGAAAAGCCTAGCTAGTGATTATGTTTCTTTTGGTGTAACTGTTAATGCTGTTAGCCCAAGTATGATAGAAACAAACTTTTTAGCTAACACTAGTCACTTAATTATTGAAGCGGCAGCTGCAGCGCACCCACTTAAACGAAACGCTACTGTTGATGATGTTGTTCCTGCAATGATTTTTTTACTTTCTAATGATGCAAATTTTATAACAGGTGTTAATCTGCCTATCACTGGAGGAAGTGTAATTGAGTAATATTAAGCGTATTTCTTTATCTAATAAACATAGTATTATAGAGTTTTTAAATGAAAACTGGGGCAGTGAGCATCCATTAGTTAATAATGAAACTTTCTTTAATTACTACTATGTTGATAATGATATGACAAATTTCTATGGCTACTATAATGAAGGTGAAATCATTGCAATTTGTGGCTATATTAAATGCAGTAAAGCAGAAAATAGCGATATTTGGATTTCTATTTGGTGTGCTAAAAAAGGCAAAAACGGAATAGGTCTTGAATTAATGGGCGCTATGCAAAATTTAACTGGTGCAAGCGTTATATCTTGTAATAATATAAGAGAAAACACAATGCCATTCTACACTTTTTTAGGGTATCATCCTGACAGATTAAATCAGTATTATATTTTAAATAATGAAATCGAAACCAAAATAGCAACTATTAAAACTCCCCCTTCCCCTACTATCGATATTAAAAATAACGTTAACTTAAAATTATTTACTGGTATTAACTTAATTAAAGATAATTTTAATAATAAAACAGATATTTTTCCAAAAAAAGATTTTCATTACATTGAAAACAGATATTTTAAAAACCCATATTACGATTATTTAGTTTATGGAATTTATCAAGATAATATTTGCAAAGCCTTAGTTGTATTTAGATTAAATGAAAGTGATGAAGGGTATGTTCTTAGATTAGTTGATTATATCGGCAATAAGGATAATTTTTCTTTACTAAACGGACAAATTACTCCTTTACTCAAAAAATTTAATGCTGAATACTGCGACTGCTATTCTTTTGGGGTGGACACAATTTCAGCTGGCTTTACTTTAAGAGAAAAAGACGATGAAAATATTATCCCTAATTATTTAAATCCCCTTTTAGAAAAAAATATTGACTACTTCTTTTTCACTTCAAACCCTAAAAACTTTACAATGTTTCGAGCAGATGGCGACCAAGATAGAAAAAACTTAGATTAAATCCACTAAAAAGTAATATTTTTTTATATTAAACTATATTTTTATTCATCTTATCAAAACAAAATTGCACAAAAAACAAATGTAGAAAGGAATACTCTAAATATGAAAATTTTAATAACTGGCTTTATGCCTTTTGGCGGAGAAAACTCTAATCCATCATATGACGCAGTAAAAATGCTACCTGATACAATAGATGGCATGCAAATTATAAAAAAAGAAATTCCTGTTGTTTTTGACAAAGCTACTACTGAACTTGAAAAATATATAATTGAAATTTCTCCTGATGTTGTTTTATGTGTTGGTCAAGCTGGCGGAAGAGCTGGAATATCTGTCGAAAAAGTTGCTATAAACCTTAGGGAGGCTAGAATTCCTGATAATGATGGAAATCAGCCAATTGATAAAAAAATTAAAGAAGATGGCGAAAATGCTTATTTTGCAAAACTACCAGTTAAAAATATGGTGAAAGCTATGCAAACAGCAGGTATCCCAAGTCATATTTCATATACAGCTGGAACTTATGTTTGCAATGATATAATGTATGGATTATTATATTTAATCGATAAAAAATATAATAATTTAAAAGGTGGATTTATACACGTTCCTTTTTCAACAAATCAAGTTGCAACAAAAGGGGCAACTACAGCTAGTATGTCGCTTGAAACTATAAAAGACGGCTTATGTGAAGCGATAAAATCATTAAATTCCAGTGAAGACATTACTACTGCTATGGGTGAAACTCATTAACTTTTATTATTATTGATAAAATCAATTTAAATCCCCTTTCTCAAAGTAAAGCTAATATGCTTTACCTCAATAAAAAGCTAGAAATCTATATATTTATTTTAAACCAATTAGCTAAAATCAACCTTATTAATTTAAGGTTGATTTTTAATTTGTAAATTATTTTTTAATAAATGTCAAATATATTTGACTTTTTGTATAATATATTGTATATTATAATCAAAGAAAGGCTGGTGATATACTTGGGTAAGAATTTAAAATTAAAAGTTGCAAGAGCCGAAAAAGATTTAACGCAAACTGAATTATCCGATTTAGTTGGAGTATCTCGCCAAACTATAAATGCAATAGAAAAAGGCGATTATAATCCTTCGATTAATTTATGTATTGCAATTTGCAAAGCTCTTAGTAAAACTTTAGACGAATTATTTTGGGAAGAATAGATTATTTTAATTAACATTAATTTAAAGTTAAATTTTTTTTATTCAAATTTTAAATTTAAGAAAGGTTAGGTATTTTATATGAGAAAGAAAGACCTTGATGAATATCAAGTAACTATTATAAATAAGCTTCAATTTCGCACATTGATTATTTTAATAATTTGTGTAATAGCCAGCGGTATATACTCTTATTCTGTACGCCCTTGGGCAGATTATTTAATTCAAACAATTACTATTTTGCACATACCACTTTGCTATTTTATATCCTTTTCTATACTAAACAATGTATATTTTCGCAATAAAACATCGAAATTCGAAAAACAAGTTTCTGCAGGTGCTAGTTTTTTAC
Organism: uncultured Oscillospiraceae bacterium; assembly: GCA_964369915.1. Taxonomy (GTDB): domain Bacteria; phylum Bacillota; class Clostridia; order Oscillospirales; family Ruminococcaceae; genus RGIG3102. The sequence continues at coordinate 17,971 of CAYJGG010000026.1, forward strand.
TTAGTCTACAATATTTCTATTTAAGTTTTAAAGATTATAAAGCCTATGGTATAGATACTTATATAGAAAATAATATGCTTAGTTCTGGTATTTTACATATACTCTCAGGCTTTTTATGGATTTTAACTTCAACTTGCTTATTAATTCGATTATATAAAGATAAGAAAGAATATGAAGAATAGAAAGGAATTAAATTTATGAAAAAACAATTTTTTGATGAATATCAAATGAGCATAAGAAATAAATTATACTATCGAACACTTATAATTTTACTTTTTACAGTTATAGTAAACGGTGTATTTTCGCAAATTTTTGGACACTGGGCAGATGCACTAACACAAACAATAGTGATTATCTATCTTCCGCTTGGATACTTTATAACTTTTGCAATTTTAAATGATGTATATTATTCTAAATCAGAATCTAAAAAAAGCAAAGATTTATTTATGTATTCTTCACTTTTATTAGGTGCATTAAATTCATTCACAACATTTTCAGCTTTAACTGATATTGGAATAGAGCATTTTATAAAAGATGGCTGGGCTGATACAACAATTGTTATGCCGCTTGTATCAATTTATTGGCTAATATTGGGGTTTACACTCTTATTTAAAAAACTCAACGAAAAAAAAGACTTTAAAGAAGTATAAAGTAATTAAAAAACAGTGAATTAAAAAATTCACTGTTTTTTTAGCTTTATTTTTTATTAGCTTTTGCTCCTGTTGCTTTTGCTTTAACTTGATTTTTGGCTCTAGTTTTAGCGTTTTGTGTAACATTTGTTGCACATTTTATATGAGTTTGCACTGCCTCATTAACTTTATCACTTGGAGCCGCTGGCGTTTCATACCAACCTTTTGCTTGCATTTGTTCAAAAATTTTAAACTGTGTTTCGTGCACGTCACCTAGAATTTTCATTAACTTTGCTTTTGAAGCCTTAGTTGAACATTCGCCTGCATAATTATTATAATTTGATGCTAAAAATTTTTGAGATTGCAGCATATCTGTTAGAATTGTTTTGTCATCGTAAGTCATTTTTATTCTTTCCTTTCAAATTTATTTTACTGAATTTGTTTAAATATAGTATTAAAATGTTCTTGATGCTTTTGCGCTGAATCTTTGCATAGTTTTTTTAAAGCAGGATCTTTTGTGTTTTGAGCATAGAAATTGCACTTATCAATTAAAGTTTTTTCTTGAGTTAATAGTTCATTATAAGCGCCTAATTCTTTTTCTGTTAGGTTTTTCATATCATATCATTCCTTTCAAATTTTATCTTAATAAAAGATTATTCATCTATAATATTCTCAAAATGGTATGCAATTATTCTAATATGAAAAAATTACCACTCAAAAGAGTGGTAATTAATTAATTTATTTTATTAAAAAAGAAAATCATATAGCTTTATTTAAAGATTTAGTAATAACTAAAGCGAGTGATAATTTTAATAAGTCTGGGATAATATATGGCAATATAAAAACAGAAATAGCATAAATATAATCGTTTGCTGAATTTAAATTTGAGTAAATATTGGTAAACCATAAAACTCCAGATAAATAGCATACAAATAAGCCAAATATTAAAGAAAACACTTTAAATGTATTATTTTTATAAGTATACTTTTCTAAAATTATGTATATTACGCCTTGCAATACAAAACCAAAAATAAATCCTCCAGTCATTCCAAATAAAGCTGAAACCCCACCTGAAAACCCTGCAAAAACAGGAAGACCTAATATCCCTAAAAATATATAAACTAATATGCTAATTGTCCCTTTTTTACCACCTAAAGCAAGGAGAGCTAAGAAAATTGCAAATGTTTGCATAGTAAAAGGGATTGTAAAAGGAATACTAATCCAAGAACAAACCACTATCACTGCTGAAAAAAGTGATATTCTTGTTATATCTTTTGTTTGTAATTTTAATGTTGTGTTCATAGTATATTTTTAATCTAGCTTTATACTTATCTCGCCCGAATTTAAAGCTTGAATTTCTCCATTCTCATATTTTACTATTAATTGATTTTCATTATTTATATCAATAACTCTAACTTTTATCTTTTCATTTTGTTTTATTAAATAAACATCTTTATTTATAATAAAGCTATAATTTTTATATTCTTTAGATATTTTATCTTTATCATATTCTGTAAATATTTCTAAGAATTCATTTAAAATATTTGCAACTAATTTATTTCTAGCATCTGTAATTTGATTTTCTAAAATATATCCTGCTGTTTTTTCAATTTCTTTTGGAAAATCATCTTTTGGCATATAAATATTTAATCCTATACCAACTACAACACTTTCAATTAAAGAGTTTTCAAGAGAAAAATTTGCTTCAGTTAAAATACCGCACACTTTTCTATTATTAATAAAAATATCATTTACCCATTTTATTTTTGCATCTATATTAAATGATTTTTTTATAGCTCTACAAACAGCTATTGCAGCAATCGTAGTTATTAAATTAGTTTTATCAGCATTTATTTCAGGACGCAATATAAAGCTAAAGTAAACGCCTGTATCACTAGGAGAATAAAAACTTCTTTGAAATCTTCCTCTTCCTGCTGTTTGCAATTTTGATACAACTACTCTACCCTCTTTTGCTCCTTCATTTGCATACTTTTTACATCTTGTATTGGTTGAATCAATTTCATCATAAACTTCAATATTAAAATACTGTTTATCACTTATATAACTCTCTATGCCAGCCTTTGAAATGATATCATTTTTTGCTTTTAAAAAATAACCTTTATTCCTAACAGCTAAAATATTATAGCCATCATTTTTTAAACTTTCTATCGCTTTCCATACTGAATTTCTTGATATTCTAAGCTCACTAGCTAAAAATTGACCAGAAACAAATTCACTATCTTTTTTTATTAAAATTTCTAATACTTCACTTTTAGTACTCATATGATATCACCTTTTCACTTATTTCTCGTTAAATATATCATAAAAAGCAAAGATTGTCAACTTGTTTATTTTTAAGGGTGACAATTAACAAAGTGTAAACTTTTAAATTTTTATTTGAATATAATTTTATTCGTGATATAATATATATGTTAAATAATAAAAAATCGATTAACTATATATCTAATTTACTTTTTAATAATAAAAGGAGATGAATCTGTGAAACAAAACTCTAATTACTGGCAAAATATAATTCTTGCTATAAGTATTATTGCTTTATTTATAACATTTTATAGTCAAAATCAAATTAAAGAATTACAATTAAGTGACTATATTGTGTTTGCAACGATTGTAGGACTTGTTGTCGGTATTTGGCACTTAAATTCAAAAAATTCAAAGCTTATTGAGAAAGCCGCATATTATGATGATTTAACTGGTCTTCCTAATTTATTAAAGCTAAAGCTTGAAATGAAAAAAGTTTTAAATGAAAATCCTGATAAAGAATATGCTATTATGAAATTTGACCTTGAAAATTTTAAAGTTATAAATGAACTTTTTAGTTATGAGGTTGGAAATAAAGTTTTAAAAGCTTTTGCAAAAACAGCAGAAAATGTAACTGAAAAAAGTTTTATTCTTGCTAAAGTTGGCGTAGATGAATTAATTATGTTTTCTGGAAATGGGTTTGTTGCAAATTTCAATGAAGAAACAAAGTATTATGAATCAATATTTAAAAATCTTGTTCCTGAAATTGAAAATCATATTCTTTCTTTTAGATATGGAAGATATCATATCGAAAAAGGCGAAACTGATGTTAATGATATTATAAATAAGGTTACGATTGCACATAAAAATGCAAAGTCTTGTGCGGAATATGGTATTCGTGAGTATGATAACGACCTTAAAAATCAACTTCTAAATAGAATTACTATAACAAATAAAAAGGAAAAAGCATTAGCTAACAATGAATTCCATGCATTTCTTCAACCTAAATTCGATTTACAAACTAGTGAATTAACTGGGGCTGAGGCATTAGTTAGATGGATAGAATCAGATGATAAAATGATTTATCCAAATGATTTTATCCCTGTTTTTGAAGATAATGGCTTTATTGTTAAAATTGATTACTTTATTTTAGAAACTATATGTAAAACTATAAGGTTATGGATAGATGCAGGATATAAAACTATTCCTATTTCTATAAATTTCTCAAGATCACATTTAAGTAATTTAGATTTAGTTGCTGATGTTATTAAAATGTTAAAAAAATATGATATACCACATGATCTTATTGAAATTGAATTAACAGAAACTGCTGTAATCGAAAATGTTTCTAACACTTTAGATACAATTCTTGATGAGTTTGAAAAAGCTAATATTTCTGTTTCAGTTGATGATTTTGGAGCTGGATATTCCTCTTTAGGATTAATAAAAAGTATAAAACCTAATATAGTAAAACTTGATAAAAGTTTTTTAGAGCAGTCAACTGATACTACTCGTGGCGAAACTGTTGTTAAAGGGATTGTATCTTTAATAAAAAGCCTTGATGCCCATATCGTTGCAGAAGGCGTTGAAGAAGAATCTCAAGTAGCCTTTTTAAAAGAAATAAACTGTGACACTGCACAAGGATATTTTTACGCAAAACCAATGCCAATTTCTGAATTTGAAAAAAAATATCTTGAAAATAACTAAAAATAAAAAACTCGCTATATAGCTTGCTACTCGTAAAGAAACTTTAATAAAATACTAGAAAAATAAGGAATGGCGTTCGCCATTCCTTTATTGTTATAAAAAATCTTCGATTTTTTAAGTATATATCTACTTTTGCATGCCAAAAGTAGCAAAAGCACCGCTTTTTTCAGCACGCCGCGGGGAAAAAGCTCCCTTATGCTATTCGCTCGCTTAACCTTCGCAACCTTTACTTTGTAAATGCTCAGCTTTGCTTTTTTATAAAAAGCAACAGCTCGCTAACTAATTTAAAACAATTAAAGCATATCCCACCCCTATTTTGTACGCTAAAATACCGATTTTCTTATGAAAATCGGTATTTGTTCTTTATAGGTATCTGCTTATAGCGAGTTTTTTTATTTTAATTCGGTCATATGTTTATGCCTA
>CAYJGG010000027.1:0-21854 GCA_964369915.1 uncultured Oscillospiraceae bacterium
GGTATCATCAGAAGAAGTGGTATCATCAGAAGAAGTGGTATCATCAGAAGAAGTGGTATCATCAGAAGAAGTGACATCATCAGAAGAAGTGACATCATCAGAAGAAGTGACATCATCAGAAGAAGTAGTATCATCGGAAGAAGTGGTATCATCAGAAGAAGTGATTTTATCAGAAAGTACACAAGACACACTAAAGTTTAAGCCTATGTCTTTAGTTTTAAATACTACTGATGAAACAGATGCTCAAATTCCTGTTACGGAAAATGTTAATAGTGAAGAGAGTGTTAGAAGTGAAGATAACATTAGCAGTGAAGAAAATACACAGCAAACTGCGAACGAAGAAATTATATTAAAATCTGAAACGTTTAGTTTTGAATCAAAATTAAACGGAGTGATAACATCAGAGTTTTTTAATATGCCAAGTGAAGAAGGCGAATATATCGCTGTATCACCACAGGCTATTGAAGGAGTTACGATTTTTGATATAACTCTTGTTGGATATGAAGATTTAAAAACATCAGAAGTTGAAGGCTTGCAAGCGTTTAATATTCCAGGGCAAAAATTATCAGAAGATAGAAAATATAAAATTGAAATTGATTTTATATTAAACGAAGAAAAACATACAGCAATATTTGACTATGAGCTAGTTGAAAAAGCTGAGTATTCTTCTCTTGTAGGCTCAGGAACTGCTACAGATCCATATATAATAGAAGTTGGACAAACAATAACATTTAATGTAAATTTTCCGCTAACATCAGTTGGCTCATATTATACAAACTATATATCATATTATGCAGATGACTTAGGTGGTAGAGATAGTTCTGTTGCAACTGTGTATTTTGATGGCTCTTTAAAAGAAAAGTATTATTACTCTTCTACTCAAACATCATCAACAGTTAAACTAACAGGTAAAAGCGTTGGTTTAGTAACAGTGAGAAACGTTCACCATACAAATAAAGTGTTTTTCACATATGTTCTTGTACAAGATACAGACGTTGATGGCTATGTAACAGCGCCAAGCGTTGAGGGAGTAGAGCCTGGTGAGGTTACGATTGATAAAACAGCATCTTGGACTAATGCGGCAGTAGGCGAGGCTACTATCGATTTTTCTTTACAAGGCGTACCAGTGGCAACAGGCTCAGATGTGATTATTGTTTTAGATAAATCATATAGTATGGAGCAAACTGGCTCTTGGGGAGAGGCGAAGACAGCTGTTAATAATTTAATAGATGGTTTATTAGCTGATGAATATAATAGAGTTTCGTTTATTCCTTTCAGTGGGGCTAATAATCCTGAATATAATGGAGACGACTCGGCAACTGCTGACATTGACGTTATGGGTAGTGTAAACTTTTTAACTAATGCTACTAAATTAAAGGGCATCGTTAATTCTATTAGCCCAGACGGTGGTACAAACTATACGTCGGCACTTAAAAAGGCTTTAGAATATGCAAATACAACAAATGCTGGTACAGGAAGACCACTGCATGTAATCTTAATTTCAGACGGTGAACCGGGTGAAATGGGGGGCGCATATAATAACGTTGCGTGGAATGGTACTAATGAGGCGGCTGAACTAGAAAACATTGGCGCAACTGTTCACGCAGTAGCTATTAATGCTTCAGGAGGTATTTCGGCTGGCGGACAAAGCCAACTACAAAATAACATTAAAAGTGAAGACGGTTTGTATTTTATTATGAACAGCGCAGCGGATTTATCTAGCGTTTTAAATGAAATAGAAAGTCAGATAAAATATGCAGCGACAAACGCTGTTATAACAGACGTTATCACAAGCGAATTTACAGTTGACTATTCAAGATTCCCAGATGGGACTATTCCAGACGGAATGAGTATAACTGAAAATGCTGATGGGACAACAACTGTTGTAATTAATGTTGGGATAATCAGCTCAGATGAAAAAATCGTATCAATTCCAATTAAATTAAAAACACTAGACACAGTGGAAGGAATATACAAAACAAATGAGTCGGCTAAAATAGTATACACAGATGTAAATGATAATACGGTAGAGAAAAATGATGTAACTCCTACTGGAAAGCCTGATATTGAAAAACCAAGTTTACCTGTTGGTGCAGGATATATAAATATTATTTATTATTTAGTAAATGAAGATGGTCAGTTTATTAACGAAAATGATGCAGTTGTTGAAAAAGAATTTGCTGTAAAACTAACAACTGATTATGTATATAATGGCGATACAAAATTAAGTATGGGTGTATACAATGTAAACGGTGAAGAATTTTTATCTAATAAATACGTTGTTTACACAGAAAATAGTATGTATCCGGCAGTAACAACTAAAGAAATAACAGACGTTATTTTAAAACAAGAGGCTGAATTTTTAATCGTAAAATCACCAGCGGTAGAGTATGAAATAACATATTTTGATGAAGATGAAAGCGAAATAACTGGGATAACTCCATCAGTATATGTTGAAGGCGTAGAAACGCTTCTTCCAACAGCACAAGAAATGGAAGCTACAAAAGAAGGATATATCTTCCTTGGCTGGACAAAAACAAACGAGGATGAAGATACAGATTATATAGCTAGTGTTTTAGATAATGAAACAGGTAATAAAACATTCTATGCTAACTGGCAAAAAGACTCAAGTAAATGGCATGTGTTGTCATATAATATCGAATACTATGTAAACGATGAAAAATATGATGAAAAGACAATAACAGCTAAAACAGAAGTTTTATTATCTCAAACAGTAATAGATGTTTTGCAAAGTGATTTAGATAAAAATATAGATGGATATACTTTAAGTTATTATAATTATAATAATTTAGATAACGAAAATCCTCCTATGGAAATGGAAAATGGACAAACAGTTAAAATCTATTATGTCGATGATTTATCTAAGCAATTAGAAGTTTTTGCAAATGGATACAATGGCGTTTACGATGGTAATAGCTATGATGTTCTGCAAGGTGTTCCATCGGCTACAAATAAATTAGGTGAAACTGTTGAAGATGTAGTGTTTATGTACAGCACAAGCATAGACGGAGAATATAAAACTCTAGAAAACTTTAATATGCCAAAAGCTATGAATGTAAGCGATGATGAAAAAGTTTATGTTATAGCATCTCTAGCTGGATATAAATCTTCAAATCCAGTAGAAGTTTCGGCTACTATCACAAAACGACCTATTACAATAAAATCAAATTCAAATACTTTTGAGTATAATGGATTAGCTCAATATGATAGAACATACACTTACTTAGAATTTAATGAAGAAGATAAAACAGGATTAGTTTTAAGTGATAATATTAATTTATCAATGCCAACAACTGTAACAGACGTTACAACAGAGCCTGTTAAAAATGAAATTGCAGATGTTAGAATTTTAAAAGGTGAAATAGATGTTACTAATAACTATCTAATAACAATTTTAGAAGGCGAATTATCTGTTGTAAAAGGCACAAGACCAAGTGAAAATATAGTAACAGTTCCAGAAGTTACAGGCAAATACAATGGAAGTGAATATGAATTAGTAGTTAATGGAACACTGCCAGAAGACGAAGTAACGTATTCAACAGACGGTGGACTAACATGGACAAAAACACCGCCAACAGTAACAGATGTGAATGAAAGCACAGATGTAATAGTTAAAGTTTCAAATCCAAGCTATGGAGATGTTACAGTTGATACAGCAATTACAGTAACAGCAAAAGCTGTAGAAATTAATGTAGCAGATAAAACAATAGGCTATAAAGAAACACCAACATTTACAATAACATCAGTAGAAGGCTTAGTTAATGAAAATGATTTAGGTGAAATTACAGCTATATACGATGGCACAGTTCCAACAGACGTTTTTGTGTATGAAGAAAAAATCATAGCAGACTATACAGAAAATGATAACTACACAGTTACAGTTAATAAAGGAACACTTACAATTATTAAAGGCACAAGACCAGCTGAAAATGAAATCACTTTAACAGATTATAGCGACGATTATGATGCAAATGAACATTCAATAACTTTAAATGGAATATTTTTAGAAGATGATACAGTTTGGTATTCTCTTGATGGAGAGAATTTCACTAAAGAAAAACCAATGTTTACAAATTTCACTGAAAAAACAACAATATATGTGAAAGTTACAAATCCAAGTTATGGTGATGTAGTTTATGAGGGTTCAGTTGAAATTAGTAAAAAAGAGGTTACTTTAGTGCCAAATGATTATAGCGATATCACATTTGGTGATAGCGTTCCAACTGATTTTAAATATTCAGTTAATGGCTTAATCGACACAGATACTTTAGAAAATGTTGCAACAGGAGTAGAGAATATTAAATTAATCACTTTTTATAATACTGAAAATATAGATAGTAGAAAAATTGGAGATTATACTATAACTTTAGTTGAAGATACAGTATCTATATTAGATGCAGAAAACTATACTTTTGTAGCAGATAACTCAATTCCAGGGACTTTAAAAGTTAATCCTGCAAAATTAATTGTATCAGCACTGCCTGTTGAAGTTGAATTTGGGGAAGACATTAAAGAAATCGAATACACAGCAGATGGCTTTAAATACGAAGATGATTTAAATTGGCTAAAAGGCGAAATCGGAGATGTTTTTGTTGCAGTAGATGTTTCAGATTTTAGCGATGCAAATTCTTATGATATAACAGCGAAAGCTGATGCACCTACAGAAAAAACAAACTATATAATCGAGTATATAGGAATAATAGCAGGTACTGAAGGTGGAGCTTATGAAGTTGTATTAAATAGTAATGCAAACCTTTTAGCAGTAGCTTATACTGGAGTTTACGATGCTTTATATCACGATGTTATAACATCACTTATTCCCGAATTTAAAAACAGTAAGGGTGAAGAAATAGCTGTGGATGAAATGGATATTATTTATTCTTACAGCATTGATAACGGCGAAACTTTCGTGTTAGAAATGCCAAAAATAAAAGACGTTTTAGAATCTACAAATGTTTTAGTGAAAATGCAAGCGAAAAACTTTGAAGAAGTTATTATAGGCATTATAGAAATCGAAACAGAAGAAGAAACAGAAGAAATAGGAGAAGAAACAGGAGAAGAAACAGGAGAAGAAGAAAAATTATATGCACAAATAACTCCTGCAGATTTAAGCGTTACGATTGGTAACTATTCAAAAATATTAGGAGAATCTGATCCTGAATTTACCGCTACTGTTTTTGGAGAAATTTTAGAAGATAAAATAGAGTATTCATTAAATAGAGAAATTGGGGAAGGAATAGGAAATTATGATATTTTGGCAAGCGTGACTGATAATTCAAACTATAATATTATAATTAATAATGGTACACTTACTATCACAAATTCACCAGTGGAATTACCAGTTTTACCAATTACACCACCTACTATCCCAACAACACCAGAAGATGTAGAACCACCAGTTACGCCACAGCCAACTAGCGAGCCGACTGTTGAAGAAGGCAATCCTGAAATAGATATCGACGACTCACAAATTCCTTTTGCTGAAAATGCATCTTGGGCTTTAGTGAATTTAATTCTAACTATTTTAACAGCAGTTGTTGCAGGTTTACAAATTCTAAAAGCTTTAAGAAAAAATAAAGAAGATGAAGATGAAACTAAAAAAACAAAAGAAGATAAACAGAAAGCTAAAAATAAACGCTTATTAAAATTATTAGCGATTATTCCAGCAGTTTTATCATTGATATTATTTATAAGAACTCAAAATATGTCTTTACCTATGATATATATTGATCAATACACATTATTAACAGCAATTTTTACAGCGATTAACATCGTGATATCATTAGTTTCTAAAAGAAAAAAAGAAGAATTAATTGAAGTTGAATAATAAATAAAAATATTCTAAAATTAAAATGCCTTATTTTAAATAAGGCATTTTTTTAATGAAATAATTAATAAAAAAAGAAATTTTTTTATTTATTTTTTACAAGAAAAAGTTAAATTAAAAGTTAGTATTTAAAGATAGTTTAGCTTTTTTGATATTAATGTATTTTAAATGTAGAATAGAGGTTTTTTCTGTTGACAAATGATGAAAAATAAGGCATTATTATTAGTAGGTAATTAGTATAAATTTACAACAATTATTGGAGGAATTAATTAATGGAAAGATTTGAAGGTATGGATTTTAACACTCGTGCAATTAAGGCTGGTCAAGGGCCAGATCCTGTTACGGGAGCGTTAAACACACCAATTTATGAAACAACAACTTACGCATTTCCAACATCGCAAGAATTTTTAGAAAGAGGATTAATTAGTGCATGTTATGATTTTGCTGAAGGCGACTATTTATACAGCAGAAGTACAAACCCTACAACTGCAGCTTTAGAAGAAAAAATAGCTTCGCTTGAAGGTGCTGAAAAATGCTATGTTGCAGCTTCTGGAATGGGAGCTATCAGCTCAACTTTATTAGCTCTTTTAAACACAGGAGATCACTGTATTTCATCAAATGATTTATTCTTTTGCACAAACAATATGATGAATGATGTTCTGCCTCAAAAAGGAGTTGAAGTAGATAAAATCGATATCCTAGATTTAGACTTAATTAAAAAGACTATTAAAGAAAATACAAAAGTTATTTATTTTGAAGTGTTATCAAATCCAATGCTACAACTAGCAGACATTAAAGCAATATCAGAAATTGCCCACGAAAAAGGAATTTTAGTTGTTGCTGATAATACATTTCTTTCACCATATCTGCTTCGCCCGCTTGAACTTGGCGCTGACGTTGTTGTTCATTCAGGAACAAAATATGTGGTTGGACATGGAGATGCATTATGCGGTTTAGTTTCTGCTTCAAAAGAATTAATAACAAAAATTCGTATAATGGGAGATAATTTAGGAACACATCCTAGCCCATTTAGCTCATGGCTTGCTCTTCGTGGTGCAAGAACACTACCACTAAGACAAGATAGGCAATGTGCAAATGCACTTGCTTTAGCAAAATACTTCCAAGGTAAAGAAGAAATAGAGTCTGTAATCTATCCGCATTTAGAAAGTCATCCACAGCATGAGTTTGTTAAGAAAACTCTAGTTAAAGGCTCAGGCTGTATTGTTATGTTCCGTTTAAAAGGCGGAAAGGAAATGATGGAGAAATTTGTTGATAATGTTGGACTGATGCCAATTGCAACAAGTCTTGGCGACGTTGAAACTTTAATTTCACCTAAATACTATAATGATTTTTATATCCGTATGTCAACAGGATGTGAAGACGTTCAAGATTTAATTAATGCTTTCGAAAACGCTTTTGCAAAATTATAATTTAATGAAAAATACTATAAAAATTAAAAATTTAATAATAGAGGAGATAAAATTATGACGGCTCTTTTTGATTTTTTTACTAGTACAAGCTGGTTTTTATGGGGCACTCCAATGCTAATTTTAGTATTAGGTTCAGGTGCCATTTTCACAGTGGGCACAGGTTTTTTCCAATTTAGACATATTGGTCATTTTATGAAAAACACATTATTTTCTGTATTTAAAAAAGAAAACAGAAATGTTGGTGATGGACATGTAAGTGCATTTACAGCTGTTGCTACTGCTATTGGTGGTGCAGTTGGCGTTGGTAACATCGGTGGTGTTGCTACTGCGATTGCTGTTGGCGGTCCTGGTGCACTATTTTGGCTATGGCTTGCAGCACTTTTAGGCATGGGTTTAAAATGTGCTGAAATTACTTTAGCTGTTTATTACAGAAAAAGAGATGAAAAAGGACAACCTTACGGTGGCCCTACTTACTACATTCAAAAAGGTTTATCAAATGTATTACCAAAAGGACTTGCAAAAGTTGCAGGTGGTCTTTCAGTTTTATACGGTATATTCTTCTTTTGCACATTCTTAACGGGTATTCAAGGATACACTGTTGCAGAAGGGTTTACTTCAGTTTTTGATATTGATATGATGCTTTTTGGCGTAATTTACAGCGTTTTATTATTAGGTATTGTTTTAGGTGGCGGTAAACGTGTTGTTGAATTTGCTGGTAAAATAGTTCCTGCAATGATTATAGTTTTCGTTGTTTTATCTTTAGGGATATTAGTTGTAAATGCTAAAGAAATTCCTAATGCATTCGTTCAAATTTTCGCTGGTGCATTCACAGGCACGGCTGCAACTGGTGGTTTTGCTGGTGCAACTATGCGTCTTGCTATAAATCAAGGACTTGCTCGTTCAGTATTTAGTAATGAAGCTGGGCAAGGCACTTCTACAATGATTCACTCACAAGCATATGTTGAACATCCAGTGAAACAAGGCTTATGGGGAATGTTTGAAGTGTTTATTGACACTGTTGTTATTTGCACTATTATGTCATTAGTTATTATAACAAGTGGCGAATGGACAACTGGTCTGCAAGGAGCATCTTTATCTATTTCAGCCTTTGGAACAGTTTATGGTAATATTGGTGCTCAATTCGTTGCTATAGTTGTTTTATTATTTGGTATAACAACTCACTCAGGTTGGTTTACATATTATGATAGCGTTTTACGTCATGCACTACAAAATAATGTAGAGCTTAAAAACAAAATTATGTTTGTGTTTAAAATAATTTACCCTGTTCCAGCATTAGCTGCTATCTACTTTGCAACTCAAGGTATTTCAACAGCTCAAATCTGGGCATTCACAGACTTCTTTGGAGTTTTATATCCTATTATCAATATAATAGTTGTTGTTGTTTTAAGTAAAACAGTGTTTACTTTATTTAAGGATTACAAGGCTCGTTATATGGGTATAGGAACAGTTGATCCGAATACTAGATTATTCTATGAAGATTCAGAAAACGAAGCTGTTAAAAATATTCAAAAATAAAATATTATATTAAAAAATCAGCCTTTATTTAAAGGCTGATTTTTTTATGTTATTTAATTATTCAACTAAAATGTAATCAAAACTTCCAAGAACTTCTCCATCATCGCCTATAGTTTGTAAAACAAATCCAAAATCGGTTTCAGTTATAAAAATAGGTGTAGTATCTGCTGACTGGCCTTCGCTAGGATCTATAAAAATTATTTCATTTGCACCACCAATACTACTGCCTGGGTCTGTGAAAATATATCCATTTCTCCAAACACCAGATTCGCTGTGGAGCATAATTTGATTATGATCTTCGCGATATGTAACGTTGGCAAACATATTGTTAAATTCACTTTCATCAGAATACCAAACAAAGGATTTTATAGTGACTTCATTAGTTTGTGTATCAATATTATCATAAACTATATGAGTAAATAAGAGTGGCTCTGGTGATATAACTTTAAAATCAACTATAATACCTTCTTCTACACCAGTGATAATTATAGGAATATCTTCACTACTTGAGATAATTTGAGAATCGCCGAATTCACTGGCGTAGATTTTCATTATTTCGCCATACTCTTCATTGAAATTTGTGTAAGTTTCTGCTGTGTTTGGAACTGAGCGCATACTTACATTGCCATTATCATATATAGTGAAACTATCTGCTATAAAATCAGAAGAAAATTCTAGGCTGTTATCTTTATTAAATTCAAGATATATCCCAGTTTCGCTTTCCCATGAACCTATTAATGGATATGATTCAACAGGTTGCGGTGTTGGTTCAGTGATGTCATTTGGCCAGATAGTATAGTAGATTTCATACCAATAATAATCATCATATAATATTTCAGCCTTGTAGAAAACTTCATTATCAACAACTAACTCTCCACGAATAGTTATATCAACTCGCATTTCAGAATTATTACTTCCAAGATACTCGCCTGTGAAATAATGATCTAGGGAAGGTTCTCTATATATATTACCATCGGTTGAATTCGTTTCATATGCTTCTGAGTGAGCTGTTATTCCATCTTCTTCAAACATAATATTATGTATAAGTTCTTCTCCAAAATCTACTCCATCAAAATAAAGGATCTTTGAGAATGTAAAATTTGTTAGTATCTGTTTATCAGATGATTCACTTAACCACAATTCGCCATAAAATTTAGGGACAAAACCGCCATAATTATAAACCCGTGGAGTAAATAAAATCGGCTCATCAGAAAAAACTTTAAAATCAACTAAAATTCCTTCTTCAACTTTTTCAATATTTATAGGTATATGCTCATCATTAAAATCAAGTGCACCATCATTATATTCGCTAGAATACGATGCCATTAATTCCCCATACTCTGAATTAAAACTGGCGCTACCAGAAAGAATACTTCCTGAAGGCTCACCTTCTAAATCGGTTATAGAAAAATTATGGGAAATTGAATCAGAGGAGAAGGTTACTGTTATAGGTCCATCATTGATATCCATATATATGCCATTATCGCTTTCCCATTCTCCTTGTAAAAAGTAACCATGAGTAAAATTACTGGCAGAAGGACTAGCAGTTGGAAAAGCCGCCGTGGTAACCATAACGACTGCAACAGAACTCATAACTAAAGCGGCACTTTGATTAAGAGTGTTTTTCTTTTTCTTATTTTTATTTTTTAATCTAAAATCAAATTTCTTTTTTAAAATTGTCGTCACTTGATCTTCAAGAGTTAACTTTTCATCACTCACTGATTTTTTTTCATCAGTGGGTTTGTAGTATTCATTATCTTTCATAAAGATTACCCCTTAGCTACAACAAGTTCGCTCGAATGCGGTACTCCCATTCCAGCTTTTTGTAAGCCTTCTTTTAATGCCCAGTTTATTTTTCTTGCAACATCAAATCTATCTTTTTCATTGCAATTAGCACGAACACGTAAAATAACGCCTTCGTTTGTTAATTCTTGAACGCCTTGAAATTCAGGCACTCTATTAAATAGTTCGTGATTTTCTTCGGCTAGAGTTTTCATTAAAGCGTTGATAGTTTCTTTTGCTAAATTTAAATCTGCTTCATACGAAACAGCTATATCGCAAATTGCATAGCTATCATCAATAGATAAATTTATAATATTTCTAATATCGCTGTTATTGAATATTTTTTCGTTTCCACTAACATCACGGATATTAGTTGTGCGAAGGCCCATATGAGTAACTGTTCCACGATAATTATCAATTTCTATAATATCATTCATATTAAATTGATTTTCAATTATCATAAATGCACCAGTTATAATATCAGCAATTAAACTTTCGGCACCAAAACCGATAATTAAAGCTAAAATACCAGCACTAGCAAATAGAGTTGTCATATTAACTCCAAGCAAACTTAGCCCCCAGAATATCCCGAGGATAACCATAAAATATTGGAGTGAACTTTTAGCTAATTGGTGGAGTGTTTGGCCTCTTGATGTGGAAGGTTTTATTAATTTAAATAGAATTAGTAGAACTTCTTTTAATACAAGCAGAGCTAATATCATAACAACTACTTGCACTATTCCTGATAAATTAAAACTTAAAATATCAAGAACTCCGCTCATATCGCCAAAGAAAGAATTAGATGTAGAGTATAAAAATTCTGAAATAAAACTTGGCATAAATGGTATAACTTGTGGATTAGTTAATACTACGATTACTAATATAATCAAAATATAAACAAATAATTTACCGGATTTTTTCTTTTTTGTAGCATTTACTGGTTTAGTATTTTCAGCTACGGATTTAACATTTACTTCGCTCATAATCATTCTCCTTTATGTTTAAAAATATAAATCTAATGATTTAAGTTTATCACAATTACTAAATTGTGTCAATTTTTGACAACTAAATTTAAATAAGCTATTTTATATTTAAGATTTACTAGTTAAATACAAAATAGCTTATTTAGATATTTTTATTGAGTTTTAAGTAATTTAATAAAAGAAATATAAACTATTAGTTTTCGCTAACAGCATAAATTATAGTTTCCCACGCAGGGATATAATGATTATGTCTTAGATATATTTTATAATCTAGGGTTAAAGAGTCGATATATTTTATTAATGTGAAAAAGTCGTCGTTTCTATGGTATGCAGCTATTCCAAGCGAAGGTTTAAAAGTTTTTATCGTATTTTTTGCTCCTTCAAGGCTTTTAAGCTCTGCTCCTTCAACATCGAGTTTTATATAGCTTGCCTTTCCGCCATTTAAAATATTATCAACGCTATTAACGCTTATTTTATAATCGCCATCTTTTTTTAAAGCCGAGTTTCGCCCACCTTTTCCAGAAAAATAAAGAGTGTCTTCTTTACTATAAGAGCCAATATTATAGCACTCAATATTATTTAAGTTTTGAGTGTTTTGAATTAGTTTTTTATAATTTTTTACATCAGGCTCAAAGGCAATTATTTTTTTTATTTCACTATTTATTGATAAAACTTCCTCTATTGTATCTCCATTATAAGCCCCTAAATCTACATAAACAGTTTCGCTATTAAAAGAAAGCAAACTTTGATAGTCTTCAAGGCGAGTGGTTGAAATAGGTGATAAATATTCAATTTTACCAGTGATTTTAAAATTAATTATATTAGTAAAAACGCTTTTTGAAAAATCATCTTCTAATCTATTATACACATAGTTAAATTCATCAATATTTTCTTCTAAATAATTAACATCAAAATAACCACCACCAAACAGTGGAGTGTCGGGCGCGTATAATTCGTATTTTTTTGATAAATCGTATAACCTATTTATTAAACTTTCTTCAAAAGCTGCAAAGGCTAAAAGGATAATAAAATCAGAATAGGTTTTTTGGATTTCACTTAAAGTTTTAACTTTAAAATCTCTAAAGCTATGCCCTCTAACAAATTCATCACTAGCGAATATTTCACTCACTGTTATATTATTTACTGTACATAAATTTAAAATATTATCAGCGCCATTGCCCATTCCATAAATCATAATAGGCTTTTTTACTGTTTTTAAATAATCAAAAAGTGATTGTTTTTCATAAATAAAGTCTGACATTTTTTTCTCCTTGAAACCGAGTTTTAATTTATAATACATCCTTAGATAATATATGTCAATAAACTTATTTAAAAAATTTGACATAATAAGGGATTTTAGTTAATATTAGATTATATTATTTAAAATAAATAGAAATTAATATTATAAGGGGAGTGATTTTAAGATGAGAGCTGTAGTTTTTGATATGGACGGAGTTATATTTGACACTGAGCGAATGATTATTGAAATATATAAGCAAAAAGCAGAAGAATATAAATTAGATGATATAGAAAAAATTTGTGCTAGTTGTATAGGACTTGATAAAAAATCTAATTTAGAGGTTTTTAAAAAAAGCTATCCTCATATTGATGATATTCAAAAAATCGTTGAAAAAGTTGAAGAAGAATTTAAGAATATAATCCTTACAAAAGGTCCTACAATTAAATATTTTGCAAAAGATATTATACAGTTTTTAAAAGAAAATAATTTTAAACTTGCTGTAGCTTCTTCAACTAAAACAGATATGGTAAAAAAAGAATTGCAGTTAAGTAATTTATTAGATTATTTTGATGTTGTAGTAGGGGGAGATATGGTTGAAAAAGGAAAACCAAACCCAGATATTTTTCTATTAGCTTTAAAAAAATTAAATATTACAGCAAAAGAAAGCTATATAATCGAAGATTCTTTAAACGGAACTTTAGCGGCAATTAGGGCAAAGGCAAAAGTTTTAATGGTGCCAGATTATGTTATGCCTACAAAAGAATTATTAAAAGAAGATATCTTAGTTTTTGATAATTTAGAAGATGTTAAAAATTATATAGAAAAGAATTTATAATAAATAAAAAGCTCTATTTTTATTTTAAAATAGAGCTTTTTTTATTAATAATATTTATCCAACAACGATATTTCCATCAGGAATAATTTCACGATTTGAATAATCGTGGTATTTAATTGATAAAGAAATTGCAAGAGATACAGGTCCAACTCTGCCTATAAACATTGATAGAATAACAAAAACTTTACCCCACTCACTCATAACTCCGCTAACACCTGTTGAAAGGCCGACAGTTGCAAAGGCTGAGAATGCTTCAAATAAAGTGTTAATGCCTGTTATTGATTCGTGGCTTGATGTTGTGTAAATAGCGATGGTCGTTGCAAAAACAGCGATTAAAGCAATAAAGAAAATTGCTAAAGCTCTGTAAACTACGCCCGTATTAATTTTATGATTTGAATAAATAGCATCGTTTCGCCCTTTAATTACACTGACAACAGTTATTAAAATAACGGCGAATGTTGTGATTTTTATACCACCACCAGTACCGCCAGGAGCTGCACCGATAAACATTAAAAATGATGAAAATAGTTTTGAAAAATCAGTCATACCTGCTTGGTCGATAGTATTAAATCCAGCAGTTCGAGTTGTTACTGATTGAAATAAACTCGCTAAGATTTTTTGATCAAGTGGTAGGTTTTTTATTGTGTTTGGATTATTCCATTCTAAAAATAAAATTACAGCTGCGCCAGTTAATATTAAAATAGCAGTAATATTTATAACTAGTTTTGAGTGATATGATAATTTTAATTTTCCAAGTTTTCTAAAAGTGATAACATCATGCCACACCATAAATCCAAGGCCACCGGAAACGATTAATCCCATAATTGTAAAGTTCATTAGATAGTTATCATAATATGGAACTAAAGATGTGTATGGCTCAATTTGTCCAAATAAATCAAATCCAGCATTACAAAATGCAGAAACACTTGTAAAAAAGCTAACCCATAGCCCGTTTAAAAGTCCTAAATCAGGAACAAGAACTAAAGAAATTAGAATAAACCCTATAAATTCGCAAACAAAAACTATCTTAAAAATAGTTAAAAACAAAGTTGATAATTCGCCTAAATCATCAAAGCTAGATGAAAAAGAGGCGATTTTTAGGCTTTTAAATCCCAGTTTTTTACCACTTGCTATCGCAAAAAATGTTGTAAAACTTACTAAGCCAAGTCCGCCAATTTGAATTAATGTAAGGATTATTATTTGTCCAAAAAAAGTGAATTTTGAATAAGTGTCAAACACTACAAGCCCAGTTACACATGTAGCACTAGTTGCAGTGAAAAGAGCATCTAAAAAAGATATATTGGCATCCCTAGTTGATATAGGGAGCATTAAAAGAAATGTGCCCACCAATATAACAGCCACAAAACTTATAACAACAAGCCTTGTAGGCGATACAACTGCTTGCTTGCTTTTTTTTATTAGCTGCTTTTTGCTATATAAATTATCCACAAAAACCTCCATAAAAGAGAATATATAAAATATAATTATTATTATTTGAAATACCAGTTGTTATTATACAATATTATTACTAAAAGTACAACTTGAATTTTTATAATATATAGAGTATAATTTTATAATTAGTTTATAAGGATAAAGACAGGGGAGATAATTAATATGTTTACACCAAAGGAAGAACACAAACAAGAAATGCTAAATGCAATTTTAGCGCCAAATGAAAGCTATAAAGCAAAGGCTTACGCAGTAGTTGAAAAATTTAGAAATTGGATATTAATATTTGTCGTATTGATGGTTATAGTTGTTATTTTAACAATAATAGACTTATATTCACCAATAGTTATTGGCGCTATTTCAGGTGCCGTGGCTGTTATGAATTTAAAATATGCGTATGTTGGAATCACACAAAATCATTTAAATGTGGCTTATATGGGTTCATTTAATGTTCAAAAATCAGCAGGGCACGATATTTATAATTTAGATTTAATCGAAAATTTAAAAATTAAATCTTCGATTAATCAAAAGGTTATAACTTTTAAATATCAAAATAAAAAAGTTAAGATGAGAATATCAAATAAGATTATGTCAAAACACTTAGCACATCAAGAAGTAGATGGAATAATCACTGCACTAGAAAATTCAGTGAAATCTTTATAAAAAATTAATCCCTATTAATTTAATAGGGATTTTTATTTTATTAAAATGTTGATTTTTAATAAAAACTAGTGTAAACTTAAATATGTAAAAAAATAAATGCCCCCATAGTTAAATGGATATAACAAGCCCCTCCTAAGGGCTAGTTGTAGGTTCGATTCCTACTGGGGGTGCCAAGATAGGTTGACAGTTTTCGTTTAGAAAATTGTCAACCTTTTCTTTTAATCAAGCCAAATTAAATAAAATCAAACATACACAAATCAAGCACACGATAGCAGCATTCTATCGTGTGCTTTTATATATTTAAGAATAAAAAAGGAGAAAGTCATAATGTATAAAAGTGAAGCAATAAGAGTGGGAATTAGAAAATCATTCGCTGATGTTAATTCTAAAATAGCTAATCGCACATGTTACGGTTATAAAAAACTTAATACTGGTGATTTAGTAATTGATGAAACTGAAGCAAATATTGTAAGATTAATATTCGAAAGATATTTAGCTTCTGATAGTCTTGGTACAATTTCAAAACTATTGGAAGAACAAGGAGTTATATCGCCTACTGGTAAATTGAAATGGAATAAAGAAGCTATCAATAAATTAATTTCTAATGAAAAATATACTGGTCAAGTTATGTTACAAAAAACTTATTCATTTTGCGGGGAGCAATATAAAAATGAAAATGAGTTACGAAAAGTATTAATTACAAATCATCACGAAGCCATTATATCTTTCGATATTTTCGAAAAGGTTCAAATGTTAAAATCACAGCGTGCTAAAACATAAAAAACAATAAATAATGATGAAAGTTGGAGAGAAAATGAAAAGTATAACATATATCCCCCAAGAAATAGATATTGATGATATATTATCAGTACAAAAAATATCTACATATTGTAGGGTAAGTAATAACTTTGATGACCAGCATGGCAGTATTGAAAATCAAATTACTCATTACAATGCTTTAATCTAAAATAATCCGTATTGGTACAAAAGTGGAGTTTATGCTGAAAAATGTAGTGCTAAGTCTATTCAAAATCGAAGTCAGTTCAAGAAGCTCATAGATGAATGCCGACAAGGTAAACAGTATATTATGATAGGTAGTATAATTTATTTCGATAAAACGCCAAGTGTATTTGTTAATTTTCGCATCGTTTCAATAACTTCTACGTCATCTATTGGATTATCTTTTAAAATATGATAAGTCATCACTCCTATCATACCTGATAAGATGTATTCTAAAATATAATCAAAATTTTCAAGCATACTATGGTTCTCAAATAATATACTTATAGATGGCTGTAGTGTAGTTTTTAGTTTATGAATAAACGCAGGATCTCCATTTTCGGATAATAGAACTTTTAAATATTTTTTCTTTTCCTTAAAATACCCTAAGTGTTCAAATTCGCTTATTCCTATAATTTGATTACCTATTAGCACCTGTGGAATATCGTTAGTACTTGGTAAAAGATTTTCTTCAATTTGTTCTAAAACATCAAATACATCCTTAAAATATTCATAAAAAGTGCTTCTATTGTATCCAGCCTTTAAGCATATAGCTTTAACTGTTATTTTTTCAATTCTTGTATTTTCATAAATACTCCAAAAGGCATCAAAAAAATTTTGTTTTGTCTTGTTATCAGTCATTCTCTCTCCTTTTCCAACACAAGGGCTTAAGTTGTCGGTTGAATTAATATTTTGTTAATGATAAAATTATTATACAACACGTTGTTGGGTTGCACAACAGCAAAAGGAGAATTTTTATGATAACTATAGTTTGCTCGGGCTCAAGAGGAGATTATCAGCCATATATAGCACTTGCAAAAAAACTAAAAGAGCTAGGAAAAGATGTTAGAATAACTACCGGTAAGGCACATGAGGAATTTGTAAGAAATCACGGTATAGATGTGTATCCAATTTCTATTGATTTATCAAATGCAAAAATAGATCCGAAACTTTTGGAGGACGCAGGCTCATCTGATAATCCTTTAAAAATGCTTTTAACTTTTAATAAGATGAAAAAAATTGGTTATCAAATGCTTGTAGAATCTTACGAAGCTTGCCTTGGGAGTGAGCTTGTGATATATCATCCGGGTTGTAGTGTTGCATATTTTGCAGCAAGCGAGATGAATATTCCATGCGTTTTACTATCGCCTTTTCCTATACATAAAAATGATGATTATTTGTCGGTTGTAATGTATGGTAAATCAAAAAATAATAAGAGCAACAGAAAACTAAGCTATAAAATGTTATATTCTATGCTTTGGATGGTTTCAAAAAATTCAATTAAAAAATTATGGAAAGAAAAGTATAATCGCTTACCTAAAAATTTTGGGTGCACATTTGATTATCATGTATCAAAACGCAATCCATCAATTGTTTCATGCAGTGGATATATTTTCGCAAAACCTAAAAGTTTTAACGAGAATATACATCAATGTGGATATCTTTTTTTAGATGAAAACGATAGTTATATCCCTGAAAAATATGTGGAAGACTTTTTAAGTAATGGCGAGAAACCTGTGTATATTGGTTTTGGTAGCATGCTGAAAAATGAAGAAAAAGAAAAATATGCAGAAATATGTGTAAACGCATTATTAAAAGCAAATAAGCGTGGGGTACTTTATGGATTCTCAGAGATAGAAAATTTACCAAACACTATTATAACTGTAAAAACAACGCCACATTCTTGGCTTTTTAATAAAATGGCAGCTGTTTGTCATCATGGTGGTGCCGGTACTTCCGCCGAAGGTTTTAAAGCTGGCGTTCCGAGCATAATCATTCCATTTTCAAACGACCAGTTTGCATGGGCTCATCGCAGTTTTGACTTAGGAATTGGAGTAAAGCCGATTTATAAAAAAGATTTGAATGAAGATAATTTAGCACTTGCTATTAATTCAGCTTTTGACGATAAAATTATTTCCACCGCGAAAGACATAGGAAAAAAGATACGCACAGAGAATGGTCTTGAAAATGCTGTTAAAGCAGTATTACAAAGTTTGGAGGAGTAAAATGGAGTTTATAACTGATGCACAGAAAAATGAGATAAACAAAATATCAAAAATTAAATCAAACGAATTTTCAAAAGCAAAGGGCGTATTTCCAAAAAGAAAATTTAAAGCAAAAGATATTAAAAAAATGATTGAAAATAGAGATAAAGTTGGCCCTACTTTAAAATCTGTATTTAAAGCCGCAAGTGTAATAAAACAGCATGAGATTACAGCTAATTACTCTATTAAAATTACAAAAGAGCAGTTTGTAATTCTTGATAACTACATAAAAAGTGAGCTTGGTATGGACAGCTGGGGTGTCTGCACTTTTAGTGAGAAAGAAATCTTTAAGGGCGACAGTATCCCCTATAAAAATGTTATCGTAATGTCAAGACATATGGACAAAGAAGAATTTATCCCAGAAAATTTACCAAATATAGATTGTATGATTGAAGTTATGAAAGTTTATGGCGATACAGGTGTTGCCTGCCTTAAACTTACAGAATTTCTTCGCAAAATGAATTTCGGAGCAGTTCCAAATCATAGTTTGGGTGGAAATGTTGATTATACAAAAGCTGGATTTAAAGCAAATTTAGGATATATTGGAAAACATGGAATGCTAATAACTCCGCATAGTGGTGCTTGTAATAGATTAAGTATCGTTTATACAAGTATTGAAAATTTAGACGATTTTTTAGAAAATAATGAAGATTTTTCTTTTGGAAAAGATTTTTGTAGCAAGTGCAATAAGTGTGTAAAATCTTGCCCTTATGATGCTATTTATGAAGAAAGTAAAATAGATGAAAATGGACACGTAGAATGTATATCAAATTCTAAATGTGGCAGTGGATTTGCAAATTATGGCTGTGGAATTTGTATAGCTGTTTGCCCTTTCACAAAAGTTGGATATGATAAAATAAAAAAGAATTTAAAAAAACTATATCAAAATTAATACATCACTAAATAATTGTAATAATAGTTTAAGAAAATAAATATATGACTACTAAACAAGTGCAAGTCGGGCTCAAGTTCGAATTTATGTTTGCATCTATATTGGGCAGTCATGCCATCATAACTGGCCAATATAGATGCACACTGGAAAAACCCAGTGTGCATCAGGCTTTTTAGAGGTTTTTCACCTCAGAAAAAACATAACTGTTCCGTAGATGCAAAAGGCTTATTTTGCCTGTTTGTCATGAGTTGAACTTATACACAATGTTACTTAAAAGCACCTAATGAAAATCACAGACCAGAACATATAATATTCTGATCTGTGATTTTATAATCTAATTACATAATTAGAAAAAGTCATTAATCTAATGGTAAAGTTATAGTAAGTCCATCTTCACCAGTGAAAATATTTCCATTGTAATACTCTTTAATCGGATTTACATACCATGAGTTCATTAAAAAATCATTTGAAGGAGGTGGTGAAAAATGGTATAACGCAAGGTTTTCTATATTACATTCCGTAGCTAATTTACCAATATCAGCTACATCTGGGTGATATTCTCTAATATCATGAAGAAGAGCTTGCATAACTTCATTACCTATTTCTGCATTTCCATTTTCCATTTTTTCAGTAACTTCATAATTCATAACATCACAAACTAACAAATCGGCATTCATTGACTGTTCTTTTAAATTTTCTGTTATTAACGTGTCACCCGAAACAACAACCTTTTTACCCATATATTCAATAGTGTAACCAAAATTCGGCTCTACTGGTGGATGCTCACCTTTAAATGCAGTAACTTTCACACCATCTTTTTCGTAGATAACAGCATCATTTATTTCCGCATCAAATTCGATAGCTGTTGCTCCATATAAATCAGACGGCATTAATTCCTCACCATGATGTGCTGTTCTGTAGTTGTAATCAAATTCATAAGCTGTGTTAAATGCCTCTACTATTTGCTTTGTTCCCGTAGGTCCATAAATAGTAAGTTCGTTTTCCCTTTGCAGAATGTAACTTCTACTTATAACTTCTCCTAAATCAGCAATATGATCTCCATGAAAATGAGTTAAAAATACAGCATCTAATTCTTCCACTGGAACATTCAAGCTTTCCATAGTAGATTGAGCATTATCTCCTGCATCAAATAACAAGAATTGCCCTCCAACAAACACAGCAACAGAAGATTGTGCTCTGCCCTGCCCCATCGGATTACCTGTTCCGACCACCATTATATTAATTTCATCATTGTCTAAAAGGTCTTGGTGAACTGCATCTGCTTTTTGTGCATTAGAGCTAATTTGGTTATTGAATAATACATCGGTATTGAAAACAATATGATACGCTATTCCAAGTATAGATAAAACAATTACAAGAATTGTCGTTATAATAATTATAATTTTTTTCTTTTTATTCATTCTTTTACCTCATTTTTATACTAAAAGTTTTCGTGAAATCTTGACTTGCACTCTATCAAGTGTTACACTTGTAATACTTAGTATATTGAGCTGCTGATGAAAAGTCAATACAATAAAGCTAAGTTGAACAAATTAAAGGAAAATGTACTATGAAAAGAATTAAACAAATTAATGAGAGTAAGCAAATGATAAGCAATGCTTTTATAAGGCTACTGCAAAATCATTGTTTTAATGAAATAACAGTTTCTATGATAGCTCTTGAAGCAAAGATAGGAAGAAATACTTTTTATTCTCATTTTAATAAAAAAGAGGATGTTGTTGATTATATAATGAACTATCATTTTGAAAATGCTAAGGAGAATTTAGCGAATATAAATACCAATAATATTAAAGATATTCTGCTGTGGAGATTTAATCTTTTAAAAGAAAATCCACTTCTAATCGCTATGAGAGATGATGAAAGTATTAGATATGTCATCTCTCAGTTTAGAAATAATAAGATGTCATCCTTCAATTTTAGTATGGTAACTGATACTTATAAAATTGAATTTATAAGAGGTGGTATAAATTTTGTTACACAGGAATGGATATCAAACGGAATGAAAGAAAGCCCAGAAGATATCACCGCGAAACTACTTTCATATATAATTAAGTGATTCAGTTTAATTTCCAAAACATCAAGTGCAAGTCGGGCTCAAGTTCGAATTGTGTCTTGCATCTATATTGGACAG
>CAYJGG010000028.1:0-2780 GCA_964369915.1 uncultured Oscillospiraceae bacterium
TTATGAGAATTTTACTTGCAGAAGATGAGCGAGATATGAATAAAATTATCACAAAGAAATTAGTATCTGAGAGTTATGCCGTAGATAGTTGTTTTGATGGCGAAACTACACTTGATTATATTCTTAGCACTGATTATGATGTTGTAATTCTTGATATAATGATGCCAAAGATGGATGGCTTTTCAGTTTTAAAAGCGATGCGTGATAAATGCATAGAAACACCTGTAATTTTTTTAACTGCAAGAGATGCTGTATCAGATAGAGTTAAAGGACTTGATTTAGGCGCAAATGATTATCTTGTAAAACCTTTCTCTTTTGAAGAATTAATGGCTCGTATTCGTGTGATGACCAGATTAAAATCCCAAAAATCCACAAGCATACTATCTGTTGCTGATTTAACAATTGATATAAGCTCACACATTGTTAAACGTGGGGATACCATGATAAATTTATCTGCAAAAGAGTATGCAATTTTAAAATATATGATGTATAACACAGGGATTGTTCTCTCAAGAGAAAAAATTGAAAATCATATTTGGAACTACGACTATGAAGGCGGCACAAATGTTGTAGATGTGTATATTAGATATCTTCGCAAAAAAATTGATAGCGACTATGATATAAAACTTATACACACAGTAAGGGGCAGTGGTTATGTGCTTCGGGAGGAATTATGAGAAAAATATCAGCAAAAATTAGGCTTACTCTTTTCACAACAATTCTTATGCTGATTATGGCAAGCGTTTTCATCGGTTTAATGTTTACATTAAGTGATGACATTGTTTTATCAAATAGTATAGCCCAGTTAACCGAAGTGATTGATGATAACTCTGATGAACTTGAATTCGATGACGGCAAACTCGATACGGATGATGTGGATTTTTTTAAAAAAGGTGTGTACACCCTATTATATTCACAAAATGGCGAGCATATAAAAGGGGATTTTCCAGAGGAAAGCATCTCTACAATACCATTTAACGACAAACAAACTACTGAATTTATAGCCGATGGAACCCAATATTATATATATGACCGATTATCACCAGTTGAAGATTCTTCATCTCTTGTGTGGATACGAGGTATTATAGCGATTGATGAAGTTGCTAGTGCTACAAGTAATATCTTGCAAATGGCACTACTATCTATGCCGTTTTTTGTAGTATTTGGTGCGCTAGGATGCTACTTTATTGCTAAAATCACATTTCGCCCAATAGATAATATTATTAAAACCGCCGAGGAAATAAGAGAAAGTGAAAACTTAGCTTTACGTATTAATTTGAAAGGCGGAAGCCCTGAAATACGAAAACTTTCCGACACTTTTGATAAAATGTTTGAACGTTTAGAAAGTGCGTTTGAAGCTGAAAAGCAATTCACTTCCGATGTTTCTCACGAGCTTAGAACCCCGACTGCTGTTATTTTAGCGCAGTGCGAATATGCAATTGGCGAAAATATTACGCTTGAAGATAAAGAAGACGCACTTGAAACAGTGCAAAGGCAGGCTCTTAAAATGTCTAGTCTTATATCAAATTTACTGAGTTTAATACGCCTTGACAGAGGCACTCAAAAAGCAGAACTCCGCAATATAAATCTTAGCGAACTTGTTAAAGAAGTTTGCGAGGAGCAAAAATTAGTTGCCCCAGTTGATACTAATTTAACGTATGATATTCAGCCTGATGTAAATGGAATGTTTGATTATACTATGATTAATAGACTCCTTACAAACTTACTTAGTAATTCATTTAATTATAAAAAGGAATCTTCATTAGTAAATGTTCATGTGGCACTATCAAAAACCGATACAGAAATTATCCTATCAGTAAAAGATGATGGAATAGGAATAGCAAAAGAACATAAAGAAAAGATTTGGAATAGATTTTATCAAGTAGATTCATCTCGTACAACAAGCCAATACGGAAGTATGGGACTTGGGTTATCTATGGTGGCACAGATTGCAAAACTTCATGGCGCAAAAATCTTACTTGAAACTGAAATTGATAAAGGCAGTTTATTCACAGTAAAATTTTTTAAATAAATTTTCAAGTTTTAATGTTACTTTAATTTTTACACTGTATAATTTAGTTATAAAGCTAAGTTATACAGTGTTTTTTAGAGTAATAAAACTAAAAGATATATATGAAAGGAGAACTTATTATGATAAACAATATAAAATTTATGCTATTAGGGATATTTTTAGCGGTGATGAGCGTTGGAGGTTTTATTTTAGCTGATGAAGAAGAAATATTTTTAGTTATTGCTATAATTTTACCTATAATGGCAGTGTATACATTTATTAAAGGATTTCGTGGCTGTGATGAAAAACAAACACAAGACGAGCAAAACCAAGAAACTTTATTAATATCACAAGCTACAATAATTGAATAATAAAAACTAAATTAATTCATTTCTTTAATGTTACTTTAATTTTTATAAGATATAATTAAAATATCAAAAGGGATAAAACAAAATACTAGGAGGTATTATTATGAATACAAAGAATATATTAAAAAAAGTCGGCGTTATTGCTTGCACTGTTGTTATTACAGCATTATTAACAAGTGGGATTATGACTTATGCAAACTTTAACGGATCACAAAAAGTTCAAGAAACTACTTCAGGGCAATCTGAAACTGTTTCAACTAATTTACCAGTGCAAAACTTAGAAAGCACTACTGATAGCTACCTCGGCGAAGCTAAAGCAATAGAAATTGCACTTACACATGCAGGACTTGCTGAAGCAGATGTATCACATATGCTTTCTAAACTTGACTATGATAATGGTG